>JAHDHV010000533.1 GCA_020631155.1 Bacteroidota bacterium
AATACAAATATAGCATTTTTTTAATTCAGAAAAAAATTTTTATTTTTCCTTGATTTGCTTTTTAGATTTTTGGCTATTTAGCTTTTTAGATTTTTAGCAACAATTAATGACACTCTATTTTTCACTTAAAATACTGATTGCCAATTACTTATAAGAGACATGACGCATATGACGGCTAAAGCCTTCGTTACACAAATTATAAAAAAAGAAAACCGCCATAAAAAAACACCTAATCACGAATCCACAAATCTACAAATCCACAAATCACAAATCCACAAATCCACAAATCACGAATTACACCTGAATAAACCTGCCCTATTTTTCTACAATCTTCTATAATTTTTTTATTTTGCGCTTCCATCATTGCAAACCCAAAACAAGCACCTATTCATGGATACCAATACTGAAGGCTCTAAGCGCAAAATTAGACTGAGTACCCTTATTTTAGCAGCAGTTGCCCTTGCCTTGTTGCTATTTGCCAGCTTTTTTAAACAAAGTGATTCGCCCCTTGCTCGGCATTGGCAAGTGAACAATGACAAAGCCAGCAATTGGTTTTTCGCCGATTCGGAGCAGGGTAAAACTTTTGTCTTTCAAAGCTCTGACGGGCAAAAAACAGGCAGTTGGGCACTCAATGGCCAGCAACTCAAGCTGACTTACGATATAGATACCACACAAAAAGTTGCCGAACCTCCTCCTACTCCAACCAATAGTTTAACCACTGATAGCTTGGCAACGCCTCCTCCTCCCCCACCCAAAAAAGCAAGTCCTACCAATGAAACAGCTACCTTCAACATTCAACAATCCTCTGATAATGAGTGGTTACTATCTGGTGCCACTGGAAAATATGCCCTCAAAGATACGCGCAGTTTTATTGGAAAATTATTTGATAACGACCTATTGCGTGGGTTGATTGGCATTTTTTCGCTGCTATTTATCGCCTACCTTTTTAGTGCCAACCGCCGCCGCATTGATTGGGATTTGGTGATGGTAGGCATCTCCTTACAATTGATTTTTGCGGTAGCCGTTTTGCAAATCCCGATTGTACGCTCTGGCTTTGAATTTGTGTCCAATTTCTTTGTCCTCATCACCAATTTTGCACTCGAAGGAGCAGCCTTTGTATTCGGCGGTTTGGTGACCAATATGGACAGCTTCGGCTTTATTTTCGCTTTCCAAGTACTGCCGACCATCGTTTTTTATGCAGCCCTTTCTGCAATTTTGTATTATTTGGGCATTTTGCAAAAAATTGTCTACGGTTTTGCATGGGTGATGAGCCGCACGATGCGCTTGTCAGGTTCGGAAAGTTTGGCAGCAGCAGCCAATATTTTTATCGGGCAAACCGAAGCCCCTTTGATTGTAAAACCCTATCTGGAAAAAATGACCACCTCCGAAATTATGTGCCTAATGACGGGCGGTATGGCAACCATAGCAGGAGGCGTTTTTGCTGCTTACATCGGTTTTTTGGGTGGTTCTGACCCTGCACAACAGTTGCTATTTGCCACACACTTACTATCGGCATCCATTATGTCGGCACCTGCTGCGATTGTGGCTGCCAAAATTTTATTTCCCGAAGACAATCCCGAACAGACCAACCGCAATATCGAAATTCATCAAGAAGATATCGGCTCTAATTTTTTGGATGCCATTACACAAGGCTCGGCTGATGGCTTAAAACTCGCTGTAAATGTAGCGGTTATGTTGATGGTGTTTATGGGTTTGGTTTATTTGGCAAATGCAATTTTACACGATTTTATCGGACATTATACGGGCTTAAACGGCTTGATTACGGAATGGAGTGACGGCACTTACGAAGGCTTAAAACTACAGTATGTATTCGGCTTTTTATTCGCGCCCCTCGCTTGGCTGATAGGCGTGCCAATGTGCGACATCGTATCTATAGGACAATTGATTGGGGAAAAGACTTTATTAAATGAGTTTTTTGCCTATACTTCTTTAAGTGCCATGAAAAATGCACACACCATACTCGACCCCAAATCTTTATTAATCGCAACCTACGCCCTCTGCGGATTCTCCAATTTTGGCTCTATCGGTATTCAAATCGGTGGCATCGGAGCCATCGCCCCCGGGCAACGGCAAACCCTATCTTCTCTAGGGATTAAAGCTTTAATTGGCGGTACCATCGCTTGTTTATTAACTGGGGTAATTGCTGGAATGTTGGTTGGGTAAATTCGATTATTCTTGTAGCCAAAGGCTACGAATTTGGTTCGGCGCGAGGTGAAACCTCACACCTGTTATAATAAGATACAGGGGCGAGCTTGTAGCTCGCGCCGAACCAAATGTATAGGCTTTGCCTATAGTAAAATTTCAGAAATAAGGTACACCACGTAGTGGCAAATTTATTTGCCATAGTAGTCAACAGGGCTACGAATTTGATTTGCTTTGTAGAGGAAAGGCAGGCCTTTTCTCTACATGCATTTGCTTGTATGTGGTTCATTTCCCCAAACCCATCCCCCATTTTTTATACCATTGCTTAGGGGGCTAATAAATTTGCCCCTACGTATTTTTTTTCAATAAATTGTCAATATACTTTTGTCCATTTAAAGCAAGATCTAAATGCGGATGTCCATTAGGAAAATTATATTGAAAAATAGAGACTGCTTGATCAATATATTGTTTGGCTAAAGCTAATTCTTTTGTTTTCATATAAATAGTTGATAAATTCATGTAAGAAACAGCTAAATCAGTATGCATTGGGCTAAAAATTTGTTTTCGTATATGAATTGCTTTTCGTTGAAATTTTATAGCTTGTTCTAGTTCACCTAATTTCTTATAAATCAAAGACAGATTATTATAGAAGTTTGCTGAATTTGGATGCATTAATTCTAAAGATTGTTCTCCAATAAGTATTGCTTTTGTTTGAAAACGTAAACTCTGTCTTAAGTCGCCTAGAGCTTTATATATCATGGCTAAGTTATTATACGAAGTTGCTAAAGAAGGATGTTTTGAGTCTAGTATTTGTTCTTGAATAGTAATAGCTTTTTTTTGATATATTAGAGCATTTTTAAAATCACCTAAAGCCCTATATATCATGGCTAAATTGCTATAGGAAGTTGTCAAATTGGGATGTTTTGAGTCTAATATTTGTTCCTGAATATTAATAGCTTTTTTTTGATATATTAGAGCGTTTTTAAAATCGCCTAAAGCTTTGTAAATCATTGCTAAATTGTTATAGGACCGAGCTATATAAGGGTGTTGTGGAATTAAGGTTTGTTCTTGAATATTAATTGTCTTTTTTTGAAAATATAATGCCTTTTTCCTTTCACCTAGGCTATCATAAATACCAGCTAAATTATTGTAGGAAGTTGCTAAAGAGAAATCCATTGAATCTAGTATTTGTTCTCGTATATCTATTGCTTTTGTTTGAAAATATAAAGCCTGTTTTAATTTACCTAAAGCCTGATAGATAGTTGCTAGATTATTATAGGATTGGGCTATGTCAGGATGCATTCTTTCTAATATTTGTTCTCGTATATTTATTGCCCTTTTTTGAAAATGTAAAGCTTGATTGAAGTTACCTAAAGCTTGGTAAATAATAGCTAAATTACTAGCTAAAGTAGCTATATTGCGATGTTTCTCTCTTATAGTTTTTACTAAACTAGATACATAAGCCACATATTTCGCTCCATATAAAGGATTAGTTTCTATGGATTTGTGTAATGAAGTATTAAAAAACCACACCAATCCCTTACATTTTTCATAACTAACTTCTAATTTCGTTCTCACCACTTCTTGTATAATGGGATGTACTTTATATATATAATTGGTCTCAATAGCAGTTATCCAGCCTTTGCTTTCTAGTATATCTATGGAGTTGTCATATATTTCCTCTACTCGTAGCC
>JAHDHV010000534.1:0-1116 GCA_020631155.1 Bacteroidota bacterium
AAAAAAGATGAAAACAGCCAAGCCGATTCCGAATACACCACCCCATCCATTTTTTAAAGTAGACATACACACCCACATTTTACCCGAAAAACTACCACAGTTTAGCAAAAAATTTGGCTATGGAGGCTTTATACACCTCGAACACCACAAGCCCTGCTGCGCCAAAATGATGATTGACGATAAATTTTTTCGGGAAATAGAATCAAACTGCTGGGACCCTGTAAAGCGAATGGAAGAATGTGACCATCACCATGTAGACGTACAAGTGCTGTCCACCATTCCCGTACTGTTCAACTACTGGGCGAAACCCAAAGATACCCTCGCTTTTTCCCAATACCTCAACGACCACCTCGCCAGCGTAGTAGACCGTTACCCGAGCCGATTTGTCGCGCTTGGCACCCTGCCCATGCAAGACCCCGACCTCGCCGTAAAAGAACTAGAACGCTGTGTAACCAAATTAGGAATGGCAGGTGTTGAAATTGGGTCGCATGTCAATGAGTGGAACTTAAACAGCGATTTTATTTTCCCCGTTTTTGAAGCTGCGGCAGAACTCGGTGCAGCCGTTTTTGTGCACCCCTGGGATATGATGGGCATGAAACGCCTACAACGCTATTGGCTGCCGTGGCTCGTTAGTATGCCTGCGGAAACATCGGCGGCGATCTGCTCCATGATTTTTGGCGGCGTATTCGAGCGATTGCCCAAATTGAAAGTTGCCTTTGCACATGGCGGCGGCTCTTTTCCTGCTACCATCGGACGCATAGAACACGGCTTCAACGTGCGCCCCGACCTCTGCGCGGTAGACAATAATGTAAACCCCAAAAATTACCTCGGCCAATTTTATCTGGACTCCCTCGTTCACGACCCCAAAATGTTGGACTACCTCATCGGCTTAGTCGGCGCAAACCGCATCGCACTCGGCACAGACTACCCCTTCCCACTCGGCGAGCTAGAACCCGGCAAGCTCATCGAAAGTATGCCCTACAGCGATGACATCAAAGCCACCCTACTAGGCGGCTCCGCCCTCGAATGGCTCGGTCTGACAAAGGAGCACTTCATTAAAAATCACCATAAAATGAAGGTAGATTCGTAACAACACAGGGATGTATCCCTGTGTAT
>JAHDHV010000534.1:1216-3843 GCA_020631155.1 Bacteroidota bacterium
TTTGTACATTAAGCATAACAACAATACAAGCCCAAAACACAGGTTTTTACGGCGACCTGAGTTCAGAAGATGTATGCGAAAACTTTGCTTTTAAATCAAATGAGGAAGTTGTGCAACTCATAGAACAATTGTTGCAAAAAGTAGGCATGAAACGCAATTTTGAAGTAATGGAATGTGAGGGCATGAATAATTGCAAAGCAACCAGCTTTAATGGCACGCCTTTGATACTCTACGATGCCCAATTTTTGGCAGCCTTTAAAAATGTGGATTTCAACTGGACAAAATCCAGAATCCCCAAAAACCAGCCCATAGACTGGACTTCCTTAACCATTTTGGCACATGAAATTGGACACCATACCAACCAACACATTGCCAATAAACATGTGCGAGACCATAAAACCCCCAACCAACTAGAACTAGAAGCAGATGAATTTGCAGGTTACGCCATTTGCCGAATGGGAGGCAGCCTAGCACAAGCACAAAAAGCTTTCCGCAGCTCTTTGGTAACCGAAAAAGGTAGTTACTCCCACCCACCGCGCAACAAACGCCTAGCTGCCATTAAAAGAGGCTGGGAAAGTGCAGGTTGTAGCGAAACCGTAGAGGTAAAAGTTGTCGTACCAACCCCACCCAATAATCCAATAAAACCAAAACGCCGCGACTTCATCCCCAAAACTCCCGAAGGAATGGTTTTTGTAAAAGGCGGTAGTTTTATGATGGGCTGTATAGAAGGGGATAATGATTGTCAAAATGATGAAAAACCACGTCATGAGGTAGTTTTAGATGATTTTTATATTGGGAAATATGAGGTGACCAATGCGGAATACTGTGATTTTTTAAATGCCAAAGGAAAACATAAGGATTGGTTGGATTTAAAGTACAGCAATATAGAAAACAAAAATGGACGTTATACGCCAAAGTCTGGTTATGCTCAACATCCTGTTGTAGCGGTAACTTGGTATGGTGCTGATGCTTATGCCAAATGGAAAGGAATGCGCTTACCTACCGAAGCAGAATGGGAATATGCTGCTAGAAGTAGAGGGCAAAATGAAAAATGGGCAGGAACTTCGAGTGAAGGAAATTTACATCTTTATGGAAATTATAGTGGAAAAAAAGATAGGTATGGTGGTACTGCTCCAGTTGGCAGCTTTCAACCGAATGATTTAGGCATATATGATATGAGTGGCAATGTATGGGAATGGTGTTCAGATGGGTATGATTCAGCATATTATCAAAAAAGTCCAAAATCAAATCCCGAAAATACACATAAAAAAAATAGTCGCTCGTTGCGCGGTGGCTCCTGGAGCTACGATCCCAGTTACTGCCGTACCTCGGATCGCAGCTACAACTTCCCTACAGGTTCCTACTACAGTGCAGGGTTCCGGCTTGCTCAATAACTCCTTACCCTTTTTTCTTTTATTTTTTTACCCTTTTACTTATCGCCGTTAGGCGATCAAATTTTTTTTTGGGGGGGAGCTCGTAACGCTGATTTCCAATCGGCGCATCCTATCCGATTGGAAATCAGATTTACATTTATTTTATCAATTGCACAGGGATGTATCCCTGTGTATACAAAAAATAGAAAAAAATGGAATTGAAATTTTTATATCGAAAAATAGATGCTTTGCCACAAAATTTACAAGAACAGATTGTAGATTTTGTTGAATTTTTGATTATGCGTCATCAAAGTGAGCATTTGCAAGCATTTTTTAAGCAAAAAGCCACTGAAAACGCTTCATCAAAGGCGGTAGATATAGAAAATTCAGAAGCAAACACCATCAAACAACAGTTACTTCAAAAATATGGTCAATCTTTAGAAATGGCTATTTTACTGTATGAAAAAGAAATCCTTACCACAAGGTCAGCCGCCGAAATGATAGGGCTCAACTCCTTTGAATTTGAAGCAATATTAGCCCAATTACACATCCCCATGCACTACGATATAGATGATTTTCAACAAGATTTGGAAAATTTGGCAATGCAAAATGCCTAAAATTATCCGTAACGCTGATTTCCAATCGGCGCACATATTATCCGATTGGAAATCGGATTTACGCTCCCATTTAACAGGTGTGAGGTTCCACCTCGCGCCGAACCAAATTCGTAGCCTCTGGCTACACCAATACCTAAAACAACTCAATAATTTTAGCCATAAAACCTACGTTCATTGAAAAAAAATACATAACTTATAGCATCTAAGTAGCTAGACTAAATTAAACGACATTTGACTTTTTCACAAGTTGTTACTTGCTATTCGCTGATTTTATTTCGTGAAAAACAGATTCAATAAAATAACAATTCGTTTATTTTTATTATTTGAATTAATTCACTAAATATTTGATTATCAGGGTTTTATGCTTTACTTCCAAGCCTTGAAAGGTGTGACCCCGCTGGGGTCAAAGAAGAACTCTTCACTTTTTTCTAACATACTTTGACCGCTCTGCGGTCACTGGACAAACAAATGACCCTAGCAGGGTCAAAGTATGTTAGTTGGAAATGATGACCTAGTAATACGACCCCAGTGGGGTCGAACCCTTTCGAAAAATGTAAGTGCATATTAATCAGTGGTTTATGCATTTTTCAATAGCTATTTTCAATTCTTGTTTTCTCATTTTGAAATCAGCGAAAGG
>JAHDHV010000535.1 GCA_020631155.1 Bacteroidota bacterium
AAATTAAAAAAAACTCATAAAATTGGATTTTACTCCTCTTTTATGAGTTCTTTTTTTGGTCAATAAGTGAAGAAAGCAAAATCTCACATCTCCTGTCTCACATCTCCTGTCTTATATCTAATTATTAGAAAAGCGATAAATGGATAGTTGTTTCTTCAACTCTTTGCGAGCAAAGAAAATACGACTTTTTACGGTTCCTAGCGGCAACTTCAAGTGATCGGCGATCTCCTGATATTTATACCCCTCGAAATGCATCATAAAAGGTACTTTATAGTCATCACTTAGTCGGGCAATGCCTCTATTGATGTCTTCCATCATAAAATGCCCTTCAGCCCTATTTCTAATAACTGTTTGATTGGAATTAATATAATAGAGGTTGTCGGTACTATCTATGATGGTGTTCCGTTTTATTTTCTTTCGATAGCTGTTAATGAATATATTACGCATGATGGTAAATAACCATGCCTTTAGGTTTGTTCCTTGCGTGTATTTATCAGCGTTGGCAAGTGCGCGGAAAATGGTTTCTTGCAACAAGTCTTTGGCCTCATCTAAGTCTTTCGTCAAATTAATGGCGTAAGGACGTAAATTGACAGCCATATCAACAACTGAACGCTCAAAATTGGTTGCTATCATAACTGTGTTATTATAAAATGAACAGATTGAATGTAGTTCGTTTACATTGTTCTTAGTTACGATTCAAAAATAAAACATTTTGTCTAAATTACCAAGTTTTTGTTTAAGGATAAAGTGTCAGCTATTAAACAAAATCTGAATTATGATACTTTCAGTAAATATTGAAAGTAGGATAAGTAGCTGATTTATAAGAATTTACTTTGGTTTGTCAATGCTGTGTCAAAAAAAAACATTTCCTCTTTTTTTTAAAAAATAGCACTTTTGAGGAACTATTTACTTGCTTAGGATAAGTTTATAGGAGTTTTTTTTATGTAATTAGTGGAATAGTTGAAAACTAAAGAAAAAACAATGTTTTAAGTTTTAAATTATTGAAGATGAGTTGATTATATGTTGTTTTGATAGATGAAATAATGAGTGTAAAATAATTGTGATAAGTAAAGCGTAAGGTGCTTTAGAGGAATTACTGTTTTTGTTGAAGTTATTTAACTAAATTGTTAAACATAATGTGCTTTTTTGTTGAAGAAAAGTATCGGTTTTCTTAAACAAAGTTTTTTTGCGATAAAATACCTATGTGTACTAAGGAGAAATTATGAATTTTCGTTAAAAACGAATTTTCGCTATAAACAAGGATAAATTTTAATGAAATGTTAGGCGATGAAAACGAAGTATTTTAAATAGGAGCGACTTTTGTGAGGAAGATAAATCAGAATCAATGCCTGTTTTTAGCGTACCGATAGGATTTTGGGCATTTTTATTCACAAAAAAAGAAAATTTTTCTCGTTCTTTGTATGCCTTTAAACTAGAAATGTATGAGGTATTTAAATGTCATTTAATTTTGTTCATTTACTTAAGTAATTCTACAATAATAACTGAGTTAGTCGCCTGCGGTATTTTGCCTTGTATTTCGTTGAAAAGCTTCGCTATAGCTCTACTATGCCTACCTTTTTTACCTTGTACAATTCAAAATCATTGCGATATTCATGGTTCTATTGATTACTTTTGTATTTACTAATAGACTTGTTTGGTGGGTTTCATATCGGGCTAAAATTGGCTCTTTTCTTCCCACTTTATGCCTTTTTTCGGTTACGTAGCTATAATATGGCTATGTGCCCTCAAAAAGCCTTCAAATGGTCGAAAATAATTCAATTTTCCCACCAATCTGCCCCTACCGAACAAGTGTAATAAACTAAATTACTACTAAAAATGTAAATGACTTTATACGTTCATGTTTTCCCTATTATTCAATCAACAGATAATTTATACTATATGGAATATATTTTGCCAGAAAGATATAATCATTTGATTTCACAAGCTGAGTATGAGACAATTATGAAGATGTCTATTGCATGTTTGAAGAAGGAAATGGAAATTACAGAAATTAGTGAAGATGGTACAATTTCAGTGAAAAAAGATGAGGTTGTAATTCATTGTGCATTGGATAATTTGGTGCGTTGGTGCGCTCAAGAGGAAGACAGGGAACAGTGGTTTGAAATTGTAGCGAATCACTTTGAAAAAGTGCTGACGATTGAGTTAAAGCCTGATTTAAGCAATTTTGAGTTGATACGTGAAATGTTGGCAGTGCGTGTGTATCCGCGCAATTATTTTGAATTGTTAGAGGACGGACCCAACAAACTGATCTACAAAGAAGACTTTGAAGATATGATTTCGGTTTTGGTGTTGGATTTACCTGATAAATTTCAATCACTAACCAGAGATATGATCGAAAGTTGGGAAGCAACAACAGAGGAGTTGTTTGCTATTGCTCAAAATAATGTGAATGAGCAAGAGATTGATGTGAAGCAGTTTGTACTGTCAGAAAAATTTGAATTTTTTGCTTTTTTAAGTGGCGACTATTCAGCGAGTTATATTTTAGATTTTGATAATAATGCAGATTTCGCCAGAGGTGTTTATGGTTCTATTGTTGCTTTACCCACCAAAGGAGCAGTTTTTGTGCACCCGATTCAGGGTTTGTCTGTTATGGAATGTGTGCAGGAGTTGTTGCCTATTGTGCTTAAATTTTATCATGAAGACCCCGGCAATTTGACTACAAATTTATATTGGAGATATAAAGGGGAGTTTTATGTTTTTGATAAAAAAGAAGAAACTGATGGGTATATTCTCCTACATATGCCCGAAGAATTGTTTAATTTATTGAATGGGAGTAATTGATGTATGAGATATAAGATGGGAGACATGAGATTTTAATTACGAATTATCAATTACGAATTACGAATTATTTTTTTATTGTTTGTAGATATTTGGATTAGTAGTAATACAAATATCTAAAGTCCAAATATCCAAAAGTCTAAAAAGCCAAATATCCAAAAGTCCAAATATCAAATTTTTTCTACAATTAACCCAACAGCCATAACACCAGACAGCATTTGCGGACGCATAAGGTGCAATAATTCATATTCATAAGTGCCTTTGCTTAAAGGAATAGCGGTATGCAAAGGAATGGTGATGTCCCAAATATCGCCTAAGCCGCTACCCAATGGTTTTCCTTCTTCATTGGTAATAGATACATTGTGTATATTAGCTACCGCAATGCTTTCTTCATCAGGGGACTTAATCAACATTTCAAATTTAAGATTGGGGTGTTGGTACTGATAGGCATAGCGCAATGTTAAGGACACATTGGCTTGAGATACCTGTTCAGGCACCGCAACTTTGAGTTGTACTTTGTGATCGCGATTCCATATGTAGTTGGGAATGTTGATATGATGATTGTAAATTTGATTGGTGGTGCAGGCGTTCAAGATAAGTGCAAATACAAATAGGTTATAAAGCAGACATTTTTTTACCATCACATTTTTTCTGTTGGAGTTTGGAAGGTTGATCAGTTACAAGATTTTAAGGTTTTTGTTTTTTTGGATGTCTTTTGCTTTGCTAGTTAGACTTTTTAGCCGTTAAATTTATTATAAATGTCTAATAGTAATGTATATAAGGAGCTTGAAAGAGTGATTTATTATTATCAATTTATAGTCTCTAATAGCTAATTTCTAACAGCTAAAAATCCAAATATCCAATAAAGCTATCCTGTTCTCCTTCTCAGGAAGTTACAAAAAAGCACGATAAATAGTTAGATAGAGTGTGTCAGAAAAAGAGGGATTTCATATAAAAATTATTGCTCTTAACCTTAAAAAGTGTCGCTTTACCTACGTTTTTTTCTTTTTTACTTGATAAAAAAAGAAACAAAAAAATCA
>JAHDHV010000536.1 GCA_020631155.1 Bacteroidota bacterium
TGCACATTCACATTAAAGGCGCAAGGGTTCACAACCTCAAAAATGTAGAAGTCAAGATTCCTCGAAACAAACTAGTTGTGGTGACGGGCGTTTCGGGTTCTGGCAAATCTTCCTTGACCATTGACACACTCTATGCAGAGGGGCAACGCCGTTATGTGGAAAGTTTATCCTCTTACGCTCGACAGTTTTTGATGCGAATGAATAAACCTGATGTGGATTACATCAAGGGAATTAGCCCTGCTATTGCCATTGAACAAAAGGTGGTGACGCGCAGTTCGCGCTCTACGGTGGGGACACTTACCGAGATATACGACTATTTGCGACTTTTGTTCGCTAGAATCGGAAAAACTTTTTCTCCAGTTTCGGGCAAGCTTGTTAAAAAGCATGAAGTTAGTGATGTGGTAGACTTCCTCCTCTCCCACCCTGAAGGCACTAAAATGCAATTGTTCATACCCTTTCAACTCAGCGAATCGCAGCACGCCAAAGGACAGCTAGAACTATTGTTACAAAAGGGTTTTACTCGCCTAAGCATCAACGGAAAATTGACACATATTGAGGAGGTTCCACTCAAAACTAAGCGACAGCAAAAGGCATTTGACAAAGCTGTTGTTTACATATTGATAGACCGATTAATAGTACGATTAAATGACAAAGATTTTTTGAGCAGAGCCAGCGATTCAGTGCAAACTGCTTTTTTGGAAAGCGGCGGCGATTGTGTTGTTGAGGTTTTGGATGATAAAAGTGGTATCAAAAAGTTCTCCAACCGCTTTGAATTAGACGGCATCACCTTTGAAGAACCCAATCCTCATTTTTTCAATTTTAATAGCCCTTATGGTGCTTGTAAAAAATGCGAAGGCTTTGCTTATATCATTGGTATTGATGAAAACTTGGTGATTCCCAATAAAAATTTATCCGTCTATGAAGATGCCGTTGCTTGTTGGCGAGGGGAAAAAATGAAGTGGTATAAAGACCAACTGATTAAGCACAGCCATAAATTTGACTTTCCCATTCACCGCCCAATTGCGGAACTTACGCCAGAAGAATACGCCCTACTTTGGGCAGGCAATGAGCATTTTGAAGGCATTGATAGCTTTTTTAAAATGGTCAAAGAAAGTAGTCATAAAATTCAATATCGGGTGATGTTGTCAAAGTATCGGGGGCGGACGCTCTGCATGGACTGTCGAGGGACGCGCCTCCGCAAAGATGCACAATATGTTAAAATTGGAGATAAAAGCATTACGGATTTGGTGTTGATGCCGATCAAAGAATTGCGTTTCTTTTTTCAAAAATTACAACTCACTGATTATCAACAAGAAGTAGCCAAGCGTATTTTAACCGAAATCAATAACCGCCTAGAGGTAATGAACGATGTTGGTTTGGGTTATTTGCAACTCAACCGCTTTTCTAGCACGCTTTCGGGTGGCGAAACACAACGCATCAACCTGACGCGCTCGCTCGGTAGTAATTTGACCAACTCCATGTATATTTTGGACGAGCCGAGCATTGGCTTACATCCACGAGATACCAACCGCTTGATTGGGGTATTAAAAGACCTCCGCAATTTAGGTAATACCGTTATCATAGTGGAGCATGAGGAAGAAGTGATTCGCGCTGCCGATTATATTATAGATATGGGGCCGATGGCAGGACATTTAGGCGGCGAGGTGGTTTTTCAAGGTGATGCAACAAAATTAATCAAAGCCAAAACTTTGACGGCGGATTATTTAACGGGAAAAAAATCCATTGCCATACCTAAAATTCGGCGCAAAATGGTCAATTCGATTACCATAGAAAAAGCTACACAACACAACCTGAAAAATATTACCGTCAATTTTCCTTTAAATGCGATTACGGTCGTAACGGGTGTGAGTGGTTCGGGCAAAACAACGCTGGTGAAAGATATTTTATACCCTGCCCTACGGCGCGAAATCGAAGGCACAGGCGATGCTCCCGGACAACATCAACAGATGCATGGCGATGTGACTTCGATTAGCAAAATTGAAATGATTGACCAGCGACCTTTGGGGCGTTCTTCGCGCTCCAACCCAGTGACTTACATCAAGGCTTATGATGCTATTCGCAGTCTATTTGCCAGTCAACAGGCATCGAAAATCAATGGTTTTAAGCCCAAACATTTTTCGTTTAATGTGGAAGGTGGTCGCTGTGAGACTTGCAAGGGCGAAGGCATGATTACGGTAGAAATGCAGTTTTTGGCGGATGTCCGACTTGTTTGTGATGAGTGCAATGGTAAACGCTTTAAGCCTGATGTGATTGAGGTGAAATTTAAAGAAAAAAGCATTGCTGATGTATTGAAAATGAGCGTTTTAGAAGCTTTAGACTTTTTTGAGAATGTCAAAGAGGTGGCACGAAAAATTAAGCCATTGGCGGATGTTGGTTTGGGTTATGTGCAGTTGGGGCAGTCGTCTAGTACGCTGAGTGGTGGCGAAGCGCAACGGGTTAAACTCGCCTCTTACCTCACCAAAGGACGCTCGCAGGATTCGATTTTGTTTATATTCGACGAGCCTTCTACGGGCTTGCATTTCAACGACATCAACAAATTGATGACTTCTTTTAATGCGCTGGTGGAAAACGGGCATAGCATCGTGATTGTGGAGCATAATATGGACATCATCAAATGCGCGGATTGGGTGATTGACCTTGGCCCTGAAGGTGGCGATGAGGGTGGTTTTTTGTTGTATGAGGGCGCGCCAGAGGGTTTAGTGAAGTGCAAAAATTCGTATACGGGGGAGTTTTTGAAGGGGAAGGTGTGATTGTGATAGAGACATAAGATTTTGTGTCTGTACAGGGTTGTGGATATGGATGTTTTTTTGGGGGGGGAGAAAATTCGTGAATTTTCTTTACGTTTTTTTTTACGATACTGTACCGTTATTGTACCTTGTCCTTGTGATCTGCACAATCTGGATTATTCATGAGTGTTTTTTTCAAAGTGCTTTGCTTTGATTCTATCCAACAGTTGCATAACAAGATAGGTTTCTCCACATAAATCAACCTTTCTTAACCAACCTTTTCTGTCGTAGAAATAGTTGGTACATTCTCCATAGGTGAATTGCGCGTGAATATTGGGGCTGACGACCAATAAGTTTTTCCAATCATGTCCCCTATTTTCATCTATATGGTGAACTTCAAAATATGCCTTTCCATTTTGTTGTAGAAAAGTAAAACTTGTCAATTGGCATCTTCCGTCATAGACTGCTTCCAGAATTTTTCTCATTAAATAAGGCACTCTTTCCTTGCGTTTTGTCGTATTTACCTTTTCATATTTTCGTTTTTCAATGGCTACATTTTTCAGTTTAAGAAATTGCCCAGTTAAAATTTCTTTTTTGGATTGATTGGTAATCTGCGCCATTTCTTCCAGTGTATTTTCCACAATATGCCCTTCTTCCTCATTTTCCATTGTACTGACAAGTTGATTGAAACTTTTTTTAATATAATTCTTAAAATTGCTCTCTTTCATCAAGCGATAAACACCTTCTTCTTTGTTGATGGTAACAACCACTATCTCCTGTCCTGCTTTTACTTTATTTTCTTTATACCATTTTGCCATTCCACCAATTCTACATTCCCTACTGCTACTTGTGTAGGGCGTGAAATTTTTTAATTCTGGTGTTTTTTGCTCATCAAAAAATACTTGAATCTTCCTTTTTTCATTAGGAAAATGTTCTATCAATGAAACAGGAATTGACAATAAACCTTTATTGATGCGACTTTGGGTAATTTTTACCGTTTCATAGTTTATGTAAATATTACTGGAAGTTTTTTGCATGTTTAGAATTGTTCTTTTGGCTCTTTAGCTTTTAGAAATTAGT
>JAHDHV010000537.1 GCA_020631155.1 Bacteroidota bacterium
GAAACAGGAACAAATCAAATTTCAGGATAAGGATATTTTTGTGATTTGGGTGTAAATTGACTTTAAAATAAGTACGGTAGTCCCAAATATAAAGCAACAAACAAACCAACATTCAACAAAAAAGCACCCCAAAGTAACATACTACCAGGTTCGAGTAGGTCGTCTTCGATGTATTCGTCTGCTTCTTGAGCAATTTCTACGGCTGCTTGTGAAACGCTTTTATTTTCCAAATCCACGTCCTTGCTAATCTTTGTCATGACTTCAGTAAATGGAATTCGCGCCTTGATAAAGCGAATAACAATCCTTAATAACCAAGGCACATCATCCAATTTATCCAAAAAATTAGTCGCCAAATCAAGCCATGAATCAGGCTCATTTGGGTCGTCTTTCTTTTTTTGGATGTAATGCGTCATTTTTTTAGTGAAATATTCGTAAAAGTTCGCCTTATTTTTCACATAAGCATGGTGAATTACCTTTTGAATGGCATATTTTTGCCCTAAAAAAAAGTAGAGAATAGGAAATCCTAATAGAAAAAGGGCACCTAACAAATAAGACCATCCACAACGACTTGCCTCACCGGGACATACATCAGGTAAAAAAAATAGAAAGGCCAAATTCATCAAAAAGCCCCCTAAAATGATGAACACCAAGCGACTGATGCCCACCCAAGAGGTGCTAATGACAAATCCTACAATGGAAGATAAACGCGACATATTTTGTTAGCTAGAGTTAGAGTTAATGACTATCTTATCTATGCGTCAATATTGGCATACTTTGCATGACTTTCGATAAATGCTCTTCTAGGTACCACATCATCGCCCATTAGTGTGGAGAAAATGCGATCTGCTTCGGCAGCACTCTCAATCGTTACTTGTCGTAGGGTTCGCGTCTGTGGGTCCATGGTTGTATCCCAAAGTTGCTCGGCGTTCATCTCCCCTAACCCTTTATAACGTTGTATACCTACCTTGCTTTTATCTCCATCACCTGCCAAACGTTCAACCGCAGCCTCACGCTGTTCCTCATTCCAACAGTATTGAAACTTTTTACCCTTTTTAACTAAATACAAAGGCGGTGTTGCAATGTAAATGTACCCATTTTCAATCAGTGTTTTCATTTGACGGAAAAAGAAAGTCAAAATCAAAGTGGTGATGTGACTACCATCTACATCGGCATCACACATGATCACAATTTTATGGTAGCGCAGTTTATTGGTATTTAACACCTTGTTTTCATCGTGAAATACGCCTAAAGCCTGATAAATATTCTTTATTTCTTCATTTGCATAAATTTTATGCTCCATTGCTTTTTCTACGTTCAAAATCTTACCTCGCAGGGGCAAAATTGCTTGGAACATTCGCTCGCGTCCTTGCTTTGCCGTTCCACCTGCCGAATCTCCCTCCACCAAAAATAATTCGCACTCATCGGCTTTTTTGCTAGAGCAATCCGCCAATTTCCCGGGCAATCCTGAGCCTGTTAAAGCATTTTTTCGCTGTACCAACTCTCGCGCCTTACGCGCTGCTTGACGTGCTGTAGCTGCCAAAATTACTTTCTCTATAATCCGCTTTGCCTCCTTCGGATTTTCTTCCAAATAAGCTGTTAAAGCAGGTCCCATGACCGATTCTACAATACCTGTCACTTCGGAGTTACCCAACTTAGTTTTGGTCTGTCCTTCAAATTGTGGTTCGGGTACTTTTACAGAAATCAAAGCGGTTAATCCTTCGCGGAAATCATCGCCGCTAATCGTTGCTTTTACCTTTTTGAACATACCATTAGCTTCGGCATATTGGCGCAAAGTACGCGTTAATGCGCGCTTAAAACCTGACACATGCGTACCGCCCTCAATGGTATTGATATTGTTAACGTAAGAATGTACGTTTTCGTTATAGGTAGTATTGTATTGGAAAGCAATTTCTACTGCTACCATATCTTTCTCTTTTTCCAAATGCACAGGAACAGTAGTTAAGGGGCTACGGGTAGCATCTAGGTAGGCTACAAACTCAGGCAAACCACCTGCTGAGAAAAACGTTTCTTGAATTGGATTGCCCTCATCATCTTGCTCTCGCTCGTCAATTAAGGTTAGCCGAATCCCCTTATTAAGAAAACTTAATTCTCGCAAACGAGCAGCAAGGGTATCATAGCTATACTGTAAAACAGTGAAGATTTCGTGATCAGGCTTAAAGGTAGTTGTCGTTCCGCTACGTTCACTGGCACCAATTTCTTTGACTGCATACAATGGCTTACCGCGCTCATATTCTTGGGTATATTTTTTTCCCTCACGTTCCACAATCACCTGTACATGTTCAGAAAGTGCATTCACACAAGAAACCCCTACACCGTGCAAACCGCCTGACACTTTGTAAGAACCTTTGTCAAACTTCCCCCCCGCGTGCAATACAGTCATCACGACCTCTAAGGCTGAACGTCCTTCTTTTTTGTGGATACCTACGGGAATCCCTCTGCCATCATCTGTTACAGTAATCGCATTATTTTTATTGATAATGACCTCAATATTTTTACAGTGGCCAGCCATTGCTTCGTCAATAGAGTTATCTACCACCTCGTAAACAAGGTGATGTAAGCCCTTAAAACCAATATCGCCAATGTACATAGCAGGTCGTTTCCGCACTGCTTCTAAACCTTCGAGAACCTGAATGTTGTCCGCACCGTAATTTGTTTGCATAAATAACTAATCTTTAAACGTTTATACTTTGTCTAAATTATAATAAAACTGGTTTAAAGATACAAAATTTTTGGCACATTTCCTAATCTTTTAATACATTGATAATCAAAGGTTTGTTAACTGTAAAAGTTTGACTATGTTGTTACACTTTTGAAGCGTTTTGGTGACATTCTACACTATTTTATGACTAAGCAACTATACAAGCAGTCTATTAAGTACTACACAATAATTAAACAACTCTCCTTATTCGAATAAAACATTGAAAATCAACATTTTACTGCAAAAATATGTATAATTAATTAGTACTTGACGCTTAAATTATCCATCATGAGTTAATTATACAGTCTTATAGCTCCTGTATCCTACCTAACATCTCTATCAATCAAAAAAGCCAAAGAAATAAAGCATGGTTAATTGTTTTTGAGAAAGGTGTTTGGCTTGGCCAATTTGTTTTTTTCCTTTGAAAACTTTATTTCCTTGTAAACGCCCTATTAGTTCTTGATTTTTGTTGAATACTTTGTTATCTGCTAGTTTTCCTATGTATTTTCCATTCTTAAATATTTTTCCAGCTTGATTAATTCGTCCTACTTGCTTATTGCTTTTAAATACTTTTCCATCTTTTGTAACCTTACCTAAATGCGTTCCATTTCGGCTTACCTTCCCTTTTTTGTCAACTTTAACAAAAAAATTACCTTTTTTATAGGTATTGTACAAATGTGAGTTTTGATTGTTTGACCCTCCTTGATTTATAGAAGACTTTTTACAAGATGTATAATTAAATACAACTAATAAGACTATAATAAGTCTAATGGCAACTTTCTGGCTTTTCATAAATGATTATTTTTTTATATGTATTCAGTTAAAAAGCAGGCTTTATGGTAATTAAAGGATGGGTTCTATTTATTTATACTGAAATGGTTACCTTTGGTTACACTACTGATAAAAACATTTTCATTTTTTACTTTTTAATCCCATTGAATGTTAATTATTTATACATTCATTAGTGAATGGCATTTTTTACAATCACATACAACTACTTACATATACTTAATAATATCACACTAAGGTGTGTTTCATTTTTGGTATGTTTCATTTCCTTCCTAACACTTTCCTGAACAGTTGCTATTTAGATATTT
>JAHDHV010000538.1 GCA_020631155.1 Bacteroidota bacterium
CAATGCTGCGATGGTTCAACCGCTAGTGGTACTAATGATCGAACTAACTCTTATGGCCGCTTTTGGTACTCATGGGATAAGGTTAGCTCAAATCCACAAGAACAATTAAAACATTGGTTGTCTGGCAATGGCAGTGTCATGTCAATGGGAGGTAATGATGATTTAATTGATGGAGGTGGAACTATTTGCCCTACTACTTCCTGCCCACCTCCACCTACCAACATTGATTTCGTAAAAACCATTGGCAAAAAAGATTGCAGTGGAGCCATTACTGACGGTGCCGATTTTATTATTACAACCCCATTTAATGCTTGTCATAGTGTGAGCCTAGAGGTTGCTGGAACTGGGCAAACATACGCAGGCACTTATGTTTCTGATGTTCCAGAAGGAAATCAAACGATTGATGTTTATGTCAATAACATTTTACATCAGGAAATCAATGTCAATATGCAATACATCACACAAAATTCTCTTACGGGATGTACTGCTGAAATTAGCCACTGTGAAAGTCCAACAGACTGTAATGGCTCAATGACAGTAAGTGCCAGTAGTACAGCAGGCGGTTTAAGTTATGATTGGGATACGCCCGGTTGTAGTGGTCCTACTTGTACAGACTTAGACGCAGGCATACATAGTGTTACCATTACCGATGCCAATGCTTGTAGTTGTACAGTGTCTCGTAGCATCCGTTACAATTCACCGCCAAAACCCTGCTTGCCACCTGTACTAACAGTTGCCCCCAATATTTTTAACAATTGGATAGGTTTGAGCTATGCAGTTCCTGGAAATAAAATACTCCAACAAGACCATCACGAAGACGAAGAAGCTCAAGTATTCATTACTGCTACCCATATATCAGGCAAACAGTATTTTATACATAAAGACATTATACCTATTGGAGAAAAACAAAAACTCGAATTAAATACAAGTAAGTGGCCAAGAGGAATCTACTTATTTACAGTCACTAATTATGGTAGATACTGCTCATATAGACAACAAACAACAGTTAAAGGTGTTAAGGTGAAATAATTATTCACTTTACTTTTTCTTAAAAACCCTTTTAGCAAACGCCTATATTTTGTAAAACAAAAACAAAATTTAGGCGTTTTTTTATTTTATATAAAAGATTGAAAATCTAAACCTATTTGTTTTATAAAAGAAATATTATGAAAAATATTATTTATATTTATTTTTTAATAGTAAACATACTATTCTTATTGAGTTGCCAATTGTCTATTGCTCAAACACAACAACAAACTTTTGACCCAAAGGAAATTATTTTAAAAATCAGGAAAACAGGTACTTGTTACTTTGATACCACTAAACATGAGTTAATCCAACTAATTGCCAATGATACAACTGTCAATCAATTCAAATCTTTATTTGGCTTAGGAGAGTATGACAGTCTGATAGTCGTATTTCAAAGTGAGAAAGAGCATAAATATGAAATCTTTCATAAAGGCGTTAAGGTAGAAAATCAATCAGTTAGAATTTTCCTAAAAAACAATCTTCCAGTTAGAGTTTCTATTCCTACTAAAATTCTTCACAAGGACTATAAACCGCTAAACCTAACTTATAAAAAACCTACTCTTACACCAGAAGAAGCATTTAAAATTGCTCTTAAAGAGGTGCCTTCAGAACAATATCGTTGGCAAAAATGGAATGAATCTCCTCCCAAACCTAAATTGTTATGGAAAGCAGACTATGGGCATAATCTTGCTAAAACTCAGTTTTATTACATTTATAAAAGACTAGCTTACAAAATAAAAATAATTAGTTTTTTACCTAAAATTAGTTCTCGTTTATTATATATTGACCCTTATACTGGGAAAATATTAGAAAATAAGGATGGAATGAATTATCAATCAGTTCCATTTATAAAGGGGCAAGAAAATATTCCAATGTATACGGACAAACAGTTACCTGAACGACAGAATGATGTTACTACATGGTATTATGAGGAGCATAAAACACTAAAACCCATAAGATTAATAGAAAAACAAGCTTATTCTCCTTTATATATGCAAAATACCAAAAGACGATATTTGCAATTTGCTCCCAAAATTGAAGGAACAGATAGTTTGGAAATAGAAATTACTAGTAACAAAGGTAATGTGTCTCCCAATGGTCAATTAGCTATTATTTATAACCATCGTATTGTTCATCTAGATCGGCCACCGCCGCCTAAACCGTTACCTAAAGTATACAGTTTTAGCCCCTTCAGCAACAGAAAATCTGTAGATACCATAAGAGTGTATAATCAATCTGGCGAGGTTATTTTGAAAAAGCCCATACATGAAAGGAAAAATAGTATGGCTATTACTGATGATGGCAAGTTTGTAGCTTATGGAATGAAACATCATATATATCATAGCATGGGAGATACTGCATACATATTTTTTTATAATACAAGTGGAGATTTAATTAAGCGAGAACAACAAGGATTTACGAGAAACCATAAGGCAGGTATTTCTCCTACAGGTTTTTTTGTATTTATTGGTTTTACTCATGAAGATAGGAGAGATGTCAGGATACTAATTTATGATCAAGACTTTAAAAAAGTAGTAGAACACAAGTTTAAAGATTGGCTTTCTGGTACTTCTTATGGGGGGAAATTTACTATACCTGCTGGCATTAAAGCATTGACATTCATTGGAGACAAACAGTTTCAAATTGTAAATGAAATGGCTAAAAATAAGGAATATTTATACAACCAAATATATACTTTTGATCTAACTGGAAAAATAGTAAAACAAGAAACAATCACTATAGAAAGAAACTGATAAAAATACAGCTAAATAAATGCCCAAAAAATAGGAAAAATAACATCAAAATGTGAGTTTTGCCTTTGCTTTGAACTTTTGTTAAAATAAAAACGATATTCCAAAAAATGAACACCCTAAAAATCATCAGTTACAATGTAAACGGAATTCGCGCGGCTATTCGCAAAGGCTTAATTGAATGGTTGGCAGCCAATGATTTTGATATTGTTTGCTTTCAAGAAACAAAGGCACAAGCGGAGCAAATAGACAATGCTTTGTTTGAAGCTTTAGGCTATCACTGTTATTGGCATAGTGCAGAAAAAAAGGGCTACAGTGGCGTTGGTATTTTATCTAAAACTAAAGCGGATAAAGTAGTGGCAGGCTGCGGCATTGCTGTTTACGATGAAGAAGGGCGCATCCTGCGTGCCGACTTTGGCGATTTATCGGTGGTGAGTGCTTATTTTCCTTCGGGCAGCCGCGGCAGTGAACGACAGGCTTTTAAAATGCGTTTTTTGGCCGACATCCTGCCTTTTGCCGAGCAGTTGAAAGAGAAACGCCCCCAATTGGTCATTTGTGGGGATTATAATATTTGCCATAAAGCAATTGACATTCACGACCCAATTCGCAATCGCAATTCCTCTGGCTTTTTACCTGAAGAACGGGAATGGATGGATCGTTTTTTTGAAGCAGGTTTTATTGATAGTTTTCGACATTTCCATAGCGAGGCAGACCGTTACAGTTGGTGGAGTTACCGAGCAAATGCGCGCAACAACAATAAGGGTTGGCGCATTGATTATCACGCAGTTAGCAAGGCTTTACGCACTTCTCTCAGGGCAGCGGATATTTATCCAGATGTCCGTCATTCTGACCACTGCCCTGTTTATGTGGAACTGTTAGATGTAAGACATAAGATTTAAGACACAAGACTTAGAATATGAATGTGAGTGAGGCATGAAAATTAAAACAAACAATATCACAGATTAATTATAAACTGGTATGTTTCATTCCCTTCCTAACACTTTATTTCTAAAATTGCTATTTAGATAT
>JAHDHV010000049.1:0-8764 GCA_020631155.1 Bacteroidota bacterium
TCCACGAATCCACGAATCCACGAATCCACGAATCCACGAATCCACGAATCCACGCTTTCCTGTTTAATCTGTTATATGTATTCCTTCATGATTCTTTTTATCTGATGTGGCTAATTGTCTTTCAATCCACCATAACATATCTAAGTTGCTAAATGCTTCTAATTGTTCTGGAATGTCTTTTAGCTTTTGGAAAATGTTTAGATATTTTTTTAGCAATTGATGTTTTGCTTTTGCTTCTGAATGGTTTGGTTTGAGCAATTGACGCAATAGCTTTATAGAATTATTTTCAAATTCATATAATAAATCATTTCTCGAAAAAAATAGTCGCGTATTTTTTAGTAAATAATCTAAATGAATGTAATTTTTTTGTTCGTAATGAAGCAGTAAATTTAGTAAATGAACCGCAAGCAACTGAGTTGGCAGTTTTTTGAGCGAGGGAGCATTGAGTAGTTCATGCACATGAAATTGCGCTTTTTTAAGCTTGCCATTGCCAAAATAACTATAGGCAAAGAGATAATCGTACTTTATCACATCATAATCATTTAATGAGGACTGTATTTTAGTCAAAGTAGGAATGCTTTTTTCCAATTTAACGACTGCCTGTTCAAATTTATGATGAAAAATATAGTGTTTGATGGGTAGGTGATATTGAATTTCAAATTTTCTTCTTTCATAATCGTGTTGTACAAATTTTTCCTTCTTATTGCGTTCCAATGCAGCCAAATAGCTGTCTAATTTTTTTTGTAGAGTAGGAGTGCCGTCTATTTTTAGTGAGGCATTGATATAACTACTGAAGAAAGTAAAGTAGGCAGATGCCTCTTGTTGTTGAAGTTTTGGGTATTCTTCAAATAATTGCAAACATGTGTGAATGTTGTTTATATATTCTGTAATATTTTTTTGACTATGAAAATAAGTGCAACGGGCTTGATAGTAATAGATAGCTGCTAAAAAATAATTTGGTGGTGGCCCTTGCAATAGTGGATGCTCAAATAAGGCTTGTAATTGCTGTTGCACATCTTCTTTTCGCAAGCCCTTTCGATTTAGTAAAATATCCATTTTTTGACTTAGTGCTGCATATTGAGAATGAATAAACCATTGCTCGCAAAGGGCTAATTTTTCATCTATCAACTGTTCCAATGCTATGGTTGAATTGCCTAAATAGTACTCATAAGCCTCAAAATTGAGATTCCATTGGGAAAACAATATTTGGTCGGTAAGGCTGCCTATTTCCAGTGCTAGTTTGTTGGCTTTATCTAATTGTAGGCGCGCAATTTCTGCTAAGTCCCTATCTTTCAATAGAAAAACATCATTTTTTAGATTTTGTATTTGTTGAAAAGGGTGTTTATCGCCATGATAAACGCGCAGAGATTTTAGGATTAGATTAAAGAGATTATTTTTAGCAACGGCAAAATATTTAACAAACGACTCCTTTGCAAATTTTTGCTTCAGGGCTTTTTCATCATAGCTTTTTTGCTTGTCGATAGCCTCAAATAATTTGATGTAAGCCTTTGTTTTTCCTTCAAATGTAGCTGCAAACAGCTTAAAATACCGTTTCTCGCCTTTATTTAATGAATGAATGAGTTGATGCAGGTGTAGCGATTTTTTCATTAACTGATGAATGTTTTTTGAGTTCAGAAATTAGAGATTAGAAGTTAGAGACTAGAGATTAAGTATTTAAAAATAAAATGGTTATAATTAATTTTATGCATAAATTATAAGTTGGCGTTTTTTGCCTTATGAATTAGTTCTTTCTTGTGATAATTTTTTTTGTCTGATGCAGCTAACTGTTTTTTAATCCACCATAACATATCCAAATTTTGAAAGGCATCTAATTGTTCAGGGGTGTTTGTTTCTTTCAATTTTTGGAAAATGGCTGCATATTTTTCTAATAATTGATGTTTTTTTGTTGTTTCCGAATAGTGTACTTTAGTTAATTGCCTCAATAGTTTTAATGAATTATTTTCAAATTCGTATAATAAATCGTTTCTCGAAAAAAATTGGCGAGTGTTTTTGAGCAAATAATCTAAATGTATGTAATTTTTTTGCTCATAATGTAACAGTAAATTTAGTAAATGAACCGCCAACAGCTTGGAAGGAAGCTTTTTGAGGGAAGGATTGTTGAGTAGCTCCTGTGTATGATGTTGTGCTTTTTTAAAATCATCTTTACCAAAATAACTATAGGCAAAAAGATATTTATATTTAATAGCATCAAAATCAGTTAGTAGCGGCTGTATTTTGACTAAAATAGGAAGGCTTTTTTCCAATTTAGTTACTGCTTGTTCAAATTGATGATTAAAAATGTAGTGTTTACTAATAAAATAATGTTGAATATCAAATTTTCTTCTTTCATAATCGTGTTGTACAAATTTTTCTCTCTTATTGCGTTCCAATGCAGCCAAATAACGGTCTAATTTTTTTTGTAAGGTAGGGGCATCATCTATTTTTAAACAGGCTCCAATATAATTGGTATAGGTATTAAAATAAGATAGTATTTCTTGCTGTTGACGCTTAGGATGACCTTCAAATAACTCTAAACATGCTTTAGCATCATTAATATACGCAGTGAGATTTTTTTTACTATGAAAGTAAGTGCACCGAGCATGATAATAATACATACTTGCTATAAAATGGTTAGGAGGTGAACCTTGTAGTAAGGGATGTTCAAATAAAACTTGAAGTTGCTCCTGTACAAGTTTTGCTCGCATACCTTTTCGATTTAGTAAAATATACATTTTTTGGTTTATCATTACATATTGATTACAAACTAAATATTGCTTACAAAGGGCTAGTCTTTCCTCTATTAATTGCTCCAAATCAACGTTTGAATTGCCCAAATAATAATCATGAGTTTCAAAATGAAGATTCCACTGGGCAAATAATATTTGATCGAAAAAATTATTTGTTTCTTCTGCCAGTTTGCTGCCTTTATCTAATTGCAAACGTGCAATTTCCGCTAAGTCCCTATCTTTCAATAGAAAAACATCATTTTTTAGATTTTGTAATTGTTGAAAAACATGTTTATCACTATGATAAACGCGCAGAGATTTTAGGATTAGATTAAAGAGATTATTTTTAGCAACGGCAAAATATTTAACAAACGACTCCTTTGCAAATTTTTGCTTCAGGGCTTTTTCATCATAGCTTTTTTGCTTGTCGATAGCCTCAAATAATTTGATGTAAGCCTTTGTTTTTCCTTCAAATGTAGCTGCAAACAGCTTAAAATACCGTTTCTCGCCTTTATTTAATGAATGAATGAGTTGATGCAGGTGTAGCGATTTTTTCATTAACTAATTAATATTTTTTCCGATTAAAAGCTTGACCATCAAAATGTTATTAGCCATCTAAAAAGTGATTTTAATTAAGATTGAAACAATATTGTAATTGTATGCATAGATTAGTAATAATAATTTTACAACTTAACAGAATATGGTCTAGCAGTTAACCTCAAATTAAATTAATAATACAGCCTTAGTGTAATTGCACAAATTTAAGGAACTAAGTCCTTGAATCAAAGTGTTGCCCAACAATCACTAAGTAAAAGCCCCTTATGATATAATTTAAAATTGGGGGGAACTGTTGACAATAGCTTGAATTTGTTGAATGAGTTGAGAGTATTAATCAACATCAAAACTATCAAAAATAAAATTCCATCTATGAAAAGAAATCTATTTCTTCTAATTTGTTTTTGGGCTTTTGCCTTGACCACCCACGCCCAAAGCACTTGTACAGATTGTAGCAAGCTGGTCATTGCCAGTGCCATAGAGCCACCTGCTGCTGGTGCTGCTGCCATACAACTTTGTGCAATTGATGATATTGCAGATTTAAGCGTCTATAGTGTTCATAGAGAATCAAGTAGCGCACCTGGAAATGCTGATTTACATGAAGGTTCTTTCACATTTCCTGCTGTTGCGCTAAGTGCAGGGGCTTGTGTCTGGATAGGAATTACAGATGCTAATTTTTCTGCTTATTTTGGTTTTAGTGCCGACTACTATGATGATTCTAGTTCTGGGGCTAATGCTGCTTATGTAGGTGCTAGTACTAATGCTTATTTAATTTGCTTAGGCACTATTGAAGACCAATATGGGCCAGGTAGTGGCATAGGTAGTGGCACACCTGAATATTACAACGATGGATGGTTTATCAGAAATCCAGGTGTTTGTCCCAATGGAGGGAACTTTAGCGTATCTGATTTTTCAGTGAGTGGTGCTAATGCAACAGACGGCTCTGCTACCGCTTCGGAAGCAGGCTATACACCATTAACTTCCTACTCAGCTTCTGCCTGTAATAACTTACAAGCCTGTGGAGGCGTAGAGTTATGCGGCATTTTTTACAGTTGTAATGATGATGTTTTTACAGCACATATACCTTATGTCGGAATGGATGCCACCGCTGCCTTCACCGCTGAATCTGGCAACCTTGACTTTTCTATTGGCGATGATCCTGCAAGTGTGGCTGATGGAGTTATTCAATTTGAGGTAGGTACTAGCATATGGGGTTTTTCTTTAGGAACTGCCTGTGGTGGAGTGCAACGCTATGGAAAGCGACCTACTGGCGGTTGCGCCGAATATAGCTGTTTATGGGGCGGACAAAAAGGCCCTTCTTGCGATGACAATGGCAATCTTATCATTCGCCTCGATCCATTCGGTGCGGGCATTGGTACACAAGGTTATTCTATTGCTCCTTCTGACAATGTTGGAACCGTAACGCCTACTACGGCAACTTATGGTGCTGTTACCGAATTTACCGCTTCAGGTTATACGGTTGGTGCTGGAAGCATGGCTTCTTTTACCATTACAGATATAGAAAATGGTTGTACACTAGATGTTCCTGTATTAGATGCCTGTAATGAGCCAGAACCAACTTGCGATGATAATATACAAAATGGAGACGAGGAAGGAGTAGATTGCGGCGGTTCTTGTGCCAATCCTTGCCCTGCTTGTGATGATAATATACAAAATGGCGATGAAGAAGGGGTAGATTGTGGAGGCAGTAACTGTCAGCCTTGCCCAACTTGTGCGAGTGATGCAGAGTGTGATGATGGTGTAGCTTGTACAGATGATACTTGTAATCCTGCAACTGGCTGTATTAATGCGCCAAACGATGCAAGCTGTGATGATGGCGATATTGGAACGGTAGACACTTGTGATCCTGTGGCGGGATGTACAAACATTAAACAAGCTATTCCAACAATGGGGCAGTGGGGATTGATTTTACTGATGTTGTTGACGCTTACTTTTGGTAGCTTATTCATCACCGCCAGCCAAACAACTTTTGCAGGTGGTTTCAAAACCAATCAATTTTCATTCCGCACATTAAGTCAATGGAGTAGCTATCCATTTGATAAAAACATTTTTAGAAAAGCGGTTTATTTCACAGCCTGTTTAATACTCCTAGCAACTGTAGGCACTTTAGCTGTTTATGGATACATTGCTATGATTGATGTTTTAGGCACCATGATTACCGCCCCTATTTTTGCTTACCTAGTTCATTTATTAATGTTAACAGGTAAACAAAATCAATCGTAGGTAGAGACAATTCATGAATTGTCTTTACTTGAATTGTCTCTACCTGCGGTTGACCAAAAAAAGCTAGACTTAGAAATGGTACTATTTTCTGTAGTCAACAGCCTAATATATTTAAACGTTTGAGGAAAAATTTTTTGGTTCGTTTGACGACTAATTGAATACACCCAGTTATAAATTAGCTGGGTGTTTTTTTATGTTTTTCTGCTTCTGACATCCAACAGCTAACAGCCAAAAATCTAAAAGTCCAAAAATCTAAAAGTCCAAAAATCCAAAAGTCCAGTTCACAACAAATCATTTTTTATCAGCCAAATTAAATTCAGTCTTTCAAAAGGTTCTACTTCGGATGACTGTTGAGCTAGTTGATTGAAAATAGCTAAATATTTAGCCAATATTTTTTGCTTCGCTATTTCATTTTTTACCTTATACAATTTAGAAACAAAAGCAATGACATTTTTCTCAAAACCATAAAAATAGCCTTGTCGTTGCAATAATTGTTTAACATTTTTGAGCTGATAGGATAAATGTTCTATATGATTAAGTTTATAGTGAATCATCAAATTGAGAAGATGACAAGCGGCTAAATAGTCTTTTCTATTTTTCAAATAAGCAGTATTTAATAATTCTACAACATATTTTTGGGCAGTTGTATAATTACCCAAACCAAAATGAGCATACGCAACAAAATAATGGTAATAAATAAAAGAAAAAGGGTTGAACTGGTCTTTTATACTCAATAATTGCTTTTCCACCTTTTCAAGAATTGGAGTAATTGCTTGAAATTCTGCTCGAATGGCGTAGTATTCAAGTTTATAAAAATAGCTTGTATGAAAGAGTCTCACCTCATAATCATGTAGCTCTACATTTTCTTTTTTTAACTGCAATAAATATTCTTGGTACTGTTTCGCTACTCTTTCGGTTTCTTTTATTGACTGTGTTTTAGTGGTCAAAAACAAATAATTGTTGTAACTACTAGATAATAAAAATGGTTGCGATTTAGTAAGGCTTGGTTTGTTATACAAAGTCGCTATTGATAAACTAGCTTCCTTATAAGCATTTTCAAAATCATTTAATGCAAGGTAGCAACTTAGGCGAGCATGGTGTTTATAAAATTTTGCCAATACAGAATAAGTCGGTGCGGATGGAGCAAGATTCGGTTCTGTCATAAAGAGACGAATTTTTAGTTGCGATTCTGGCAGTCTTGTATTGGACTGTAAAAGCATGATGTCCAATTGGTTAGTGATTTTTGCATAAGTATGAAAATTTTTCATTTCTTCAATATAAACCAATGGCTTATTAGTAAGCGTTTCTATCATTTCAGTAGATATAGGCTTATCCATTGCCAAATGAACAACAGTATTCATATGCCAATGAGCAAGGGTCACTTTATCGGCAAAGCGTTCTGTTTCCTCCGCCAATTTCATGGCTTTTTTCAATTGACTATCTGCTAAATTATGCAAGCCTTTATAAACTAATATTCTAAAGTTTTCTTTATAATGACTAACCTGCTCTCTATTGTCATCTTTACTATGGTAAAAACGCAATGTTTTTAAAATCAAATTAAATAAATTGTTTTTCACAACAGCAAAATGATTGACAAAACTTTCCTTAGCAAATTTCTTCTTTATTGCTTTCTCATCATATTCTTTTTGCTTATCAATCGCATCAAATAATTTAATGTAAGTTTTATTCTTTCCTTCAAAAGAAGCTACAATTATCTTAAAATATCTTTTCTCGCCTTGTGTCATTGATTGAATCAATTCAAAAATATACTCTTTTTTATTCATCTTCTCTTAAAGTTTTAATGGGTTAAAGTATTAGTCATCAACTGATTATGAATGAAATATGCAGGGATGATTTTTAATAAAGTGGATTTTTTATGCTTGGTCTTATGCTTGATTAGTGAGACCTTTAAATCGCAATATTTGATAGAAACAGAAAAATGATTGATGGGCTTTCTTGAAAAAGGATACAAATATAATTATTCAACCACACATAATTATTGTTTCTACAAATAAAAAACATTCTTTTTTCAAGAGTTTAACCAGTTACTTACGTTTCAGAATATAAGTTATGAAAAATATTATTTTTTGAGAAATAAATGAATATTATGAAAAGAAATTTTTTTATCCTATTATTTTTATTATTAATTTCAATGCTTTTTGACCTTCAAGCGCAAGAATGTACCGACTGCGGAAAATTAGTGATTTCCAGTGCAATTGATGGGCGTACTTCTGATAGAAAAGGGCTACAAGTATGTTTTATTGATGATGTTCCAGACAAAAGTATTTACTCTATAACAGTAGATGATGGCTCTCTTTCCGATACAGAATATATAGATGGGGACTTTCAATTTCCAGAAGGGCCTGCCGTTGCTGGCGATTGCTTTTGGATTGCCAATGATGCGGAAGTGTTTGAACCCTATATGGGATTAGCTACAGGGAGCGTTGATTTTGATGGTCAAAGCCCTGCACCACAAGATGGTGGATTTACCAATTTGCTGAACGGTTCCAGAAATATATATATTACATGTCTTGGAAATGTAGACGATATTTTTGGTGTTTACTTAGGTGAAATTGCAGATGAAGACCCCGCTTTTTGGGAAGATTCTTGGATAGTAAGCAATAATGATCGCTGCCCAAATGGTGGTGTGATGACTTTAAGTAATTGGACAACTGGCGCAGTTGATGCAACTGATAATCAAGACCTTGCAGCAGATGCAGGTTTCCCTATTAGCAATGTATTCAGCCACTCAAGCGGAAGCAGTTGCCCTAATACCAAAGCCTGCGGCGGATTGGACTTTTGCGACTTCATTCAATATGCCTGCGTAGAAGATGCCACTGGCGTAGACGACTATACGGCAACCATCGCTTTCAATGGATTACAAGCAGGCACAGTTATTAATACCTTAGAAGATTATGGCGGAGACCTTATCGTTGATGCTTCCTCTGACGATCCTGCTACAACCAATGGCGGTAACTTAGTATTGTGGATCGATGGGACAATAGGCAGTCCGTGGGGGATAGAAATCATCGCCCCCGGCAGCTGTGACGGCATCCAAATTTGGGACAGAATCCCCGATTCCTGCGCCGATATTGTAGCAGCAACCTGCGATGATGGCATCCAAAACGGCGGTGAAACAGGCGTAGATTGTGGTGGTACTTGCCCAAATCCCTGTGGAGGAACTGCAACCTGCGATGATGGCATCCAAAACGGCGGTGAAACAGGCGTAGATTGTGGTG
>JAHDHV010000049.1:8864-23116 GCA_020631155.1 Bacteroidota bacterium
TGCCCAAATCCCTGTGGAGGAACTGCAACCTGCGATGATGGCATCCAAAACGGCGATGAAACAGGCGTAGATTGCGGTGGCTCGACTTGTCCAGCCTGCCCAACAGCGACCTGCGATGATGGCATCCAAAACGGCGATGAAACAGGCGTAGATTGCGGTGGCACTTGCCCAAATCCCTGCGGAGGTACAGCGACCTGCAATGACGGCATCCAAAACGGCGATGAAACAGGCGTAGATTGTGGTGGCTCGACTTGTCCAGTATGTAGTAGTGGCGAAGCCATTCCAACAATGGGGCAATGGGGTTTGATTTTGTTAATGTTGTTGACCCTTACTTTTGGTAGTTTATTCATCACTGCCAGCCAAACAACTTTTGCAGGCGGTTTCAAAACCAATCAATTCTCATTCAGCACTTTAAGTAAATGGAGTAGCTATCCATTTGATAAAAACATTTTTAGAAAAGCGGTTTATTTCACAGCTTTTTTAATACTCTTAGCAACTATAGGCACTTTAGCAGTTTACGGATATATCGTTATAATTGATATTTTAGGAACAATGATTACTGCACCTATTTTTGCTTATCTAGTTCATTTGTTGATGTTGACAGGAAGGCAGAAAAAATAAAACAAAGCCAAATTTAAATATAAAAATCTGCTCTTTACACCTAACTTTTCCCTCCTTGAAGTTAGGTGTTTTTTTTGTAAAAAATTACACACTACTTTTATCAAGCTGCTTCAAAATATACTGCTGCACCTCTCGAAGTAGCTCAACAATTTCAACAAATTACTAATTTTCCAGCCAATGAATTACAAATCTACTAGACAAGAAATACTTACTTTTTTTTAATACAGTAATATTTGTTTTTGAAAGTAAAATAGCACAATTCAACAATTCAATTAAAAAACACTATTTTAGCAGCTAAAGCAACGGAAGTGCTTTCTAATAACGATCTATTCAAGTGTAGAATTAGTTATAAGATTTAGGACAACCGATTTAAAAATATTTTTGAAATAAAATAACACATGAGAAATAATTTATTTTGCTGTTTTTTAATTATATTAATGAGTTATACTACTCATGCACAAGATATTGATTGGGTGCAAAAATTAGGCGATATTCGTTATGATCGAGGCTTAGATATAGTAGTAGATGAGGCAGGCAATAGTTATATCACAGGAGCGATACAGGATGAAACAATTTTTGGGGGAGATACGACCATTACAACAAATATTTTATTGGCGAAGTACAATAGCAATGGTATTAAAACTTGGCAAAAATCCTTTGGAGGAAGCGACCATGATATAGGCAACAGTATTAGTGTGGATGCAGCAGGAAATAGCTATGTGACAGGAGCATTTAATGAGCGTATTGGCTTGAATGGGGATACGCTGACAAGTTGGACTGGCACCGATATTTTGACGGCAAAATTTGATGCAAATGGCAACCCACAATGGATGCGACAAATAGCAAGCCGTTCGGGGGCGGAGGGTATTGCTATTGTACATGACAATGCAGGGAATAGCTATGTTGCAAGCAGTTTTCACGGGGATTTGGCTTTTGATATTGATGAGGCAAAATTGAGCAATGATAGTCTCACTTTTAATAATACCGTATATATTGCTCCATTTAATGACAGGATAATAGGCGATGATACGATTAGTGTATTTAATGATACCCTAGTATTTAATGGCGATACAGCAAGTATAACTTCTAACGCTGAGTTTCGTTTGTATTCTAATTTGATTACTTCCAATGGTGGTTTAGATATTTTATTGTCGAAATACAATGATAATGGTGATTTGTTGTGGAATAAAAATATTGGAGGAAGCAAACCCGATGTTTTGGAAAATATGATCTTAGGGGAAAATGGAGAATTATACGTCACAGGCTACTTCAATGAACAAACGCAATTAGGTGACATAAAGCTAACAGGTTCAGGTGATAATGATGTATTTATTGCACAATTAGATGAGGATGGAAATGTGCTATGGGCAAAAAGCGCAGGTGGTGATTTTGATGAAGCAAGTTTGGATATTGCTGCCGATGCTTCTGGAAATTTGTACATCACAGGACACTTTTTTGGACAAGCCAATTTTGGGAATGAAGCGATAGTTTCTACTGGAAACAATGATATTTTTATTGCAAAGTATAATGCAGACGGCTCTTTTGCATGGACGAAAAAAGCAGGTGGGATAGGAGACGATTCAGGGCGCGGAATAGGGGTGGATAAAGATGGAAATGTGTACATCACAGGTGTTTTTGAGGACACTGCTAGTTTTGATGGTTGGCAAGTCGTTTCGAGAGGGGATAAGGATGTATTTGCTGCTCAATATGGACAAGATGGTACCGTGCAATGGGTTACCCAATTTGGTAGTACAAGCTTTGATAGCGGCAACGCTTTAGAAGTAGATGCAACAGGTAACTTATATCTGCTTGGCAGCTTTGCGAATACCTTAAATATTGGTGGGCAAAGTGTTAATAGTACGGGTAATTTTGATGTATTTTTAACAAGAATTAATGCGAATATTATTGCTTCAACTTTTGGCGAAAATAATATTGAAAACCAAAGTGAAGTAAGTATTTATCCCAATCCAGTAAAAGATCAATTAAATATTTTAATAGATGATAATTTTTGGAAAAGTGAATTTGTAAGTTTAAATATTTCTAATTTAGCTGGACAAATTATTTTTTCTAAAAAAATGAATATCAACACCCCACAACATAGCATTGAACTAGGGGATTTGCCAAAAGGAATGTATTTTTTACAATTATTTTCCAATCAACAAGAGCAATTATTTACGCAAAAATTAATGGTAAAATAGATATGCAAGATTTTGTGTATCTGTTCAACAATTAAAGCAAATGAAATTAGTTATTATTTTCGGGCCGCCTGCCGTTGGCAAAATGACAGTTGGAAAAGAGTTGAGTAAAATAACAACACTCAAATTATTCCACAATCATATGTCTTTGGAGTTAGTGAATCAATTTTTTGACTTTGGTACACGTCCTTTTCGCCGTTTAGATAAACAAATTCGATTTTCCATTTTTAAGGAGGTGGCCAAAAGCAATTTGGACGGCTTGATATTTACCTTTGTTTGGGCAATTGAATACGAATCTGAGAAAAAATATATTGATGAAATAGTAGAAATATTTCAAGAACAGGGCGGCGAAGTGCATTATGTGGAATTAAAAGCAGATTTAGCGGAACGACTAAAAAGGAATGTGCAGCCTGATCGTTTGGCAGCAAAACCCTCTAAGCAAGATACGGAAGCATCCGAAAAGCGTCTGTTAAAAAATGAAACAACTTACCAATTAAACACCAAAGAAGGCGACCTAGCAGAGCGAGCAATTTTGAAAATAGACAATACCAATGTATCAGCCAAAGAAGTAGCCAATCGTATAAAGGTGCATTTTAATTTGGGGTGAGTGTGTCAGAAATTTAGGGAAAGTCAAAATAATTTTCGAAATGAAAAGCAAATATTTATTTTTCCTAAAAACAAAACAGCCTTTTTTATTGGCTTTTGAAGAGCGACCTTGAAAGTTTTTGCGTTAAGAAAATTGGCAGGAACATCGTTAAGAAATATCCGTAGCAATACGAATTCTAAAAACCTAGTGAATTTATACAAAAGCTTTAAATGTTGATTATCAAATATTTATTCCGATTCAGGGAAATAGTATTGCCTTAGGAGATTTTAGATGTTCCTGCCAATTTTTAGCGAAAAAGTTTCACCGTCTTGATTTTTTTCTTTCTTTTTTTATCAAGAAAAAAAGGAAAAAAACGTAGGTAGAGCAATGCTTTCTTAAGATTAAGGCAAATAGCTTTTATAGGAAATCCCTCTTTTCTTGACACACTCATATTTCTATAAGAACAGAAGTGCCTTTGGAATAATCTTTACAAGTCCATTCCCATTCTTCATAAAGCATTAGCTTGTTGTTTTGTTCTTTAATAGTGGTGTTGCATTTTCCTGTCATAAACTCCCCTGCTAGGTTTTGATGTTGATAGGTAAACACCATTTTATTGCCGTCTATCCTACCGCTTAACGTTCCAAAAATTACCTCTCCCCCTTCATAGGTTGCCCAAATGATATTGTTCTTTTGTCTGTAAGTAAAAATTGTTTCAGAAGATACCTCGCCATTTGCAGAATTTTCCATTGAAATAAAACACTTTCCATTTATATTGATGGATGTAATATTTTTATCTGTGGAGGCTAACTGTTTAAGCATTTCCCTTGTAAACTCATAGCAATTGACCATTTGATGAATATTGATCCAACCGGGCGTTGTTTCATAGGCTTTTATAAAGCGAAACCCTAGCTTTTGCAGCACTTTATTAGGGGCTGGATTATAGGCAAAAGGCTCACAAAGCAGTTTTTTAAGTTCAAATTCTTTAAAAAAAATAGGAATGGACATTTTAACCAATTGACTGCCTACTCCTTTTTTCCGCTTATCAGGATTCCATAAATGCAGGTGCATAAATGCTTTATTGGCATAGTCAATTTTGTTGATATTGCAATGTCCTATGGCTTTGCCATCTACCAACCATGTTAAATAATAAAATTCTTTTTCCTTAGCTGACTTTATTAGGTCTGCTTCCAACTTAGCAATCCATTCCTCTTTACTGGGTAATTTGCTTTTATCTGCTCCCATTCCCAGCAAAAACGCTCTATCAGCATCCACAAAATAATTGACCATTAGAGGAATTTCTTCTATACTCATTTCCTTTATTTCTGATTTCATTTATTAGGTATTTATCTTTTAGAAAATGTGTGTTTGCTCCCCAAATTTCGCCTTTTTATCAGAATAATACAAGATAAATTTGTTGATGATAGGCTTAATTTCGCAACAGTATATTAAATTTTAATCTATGCCAAAAATATTGACTTTACCAAATGCTCATTGCCAAAAACGTTAACTTGTAGATTCGTGATTAGATGTTTTTTTGATGAAGGCATAAGGTTTTTTTGGCGTTTGAGGGAAGGGAGGAATTGGTGAGGGTTAATGTTTATTTTTTTGAGGTGGTATTTGTTATCAGACTACACAAAAAAATACATTAAAATTGGATTAATTCGTACTAGCTCCATAGGCATTACTTGGTAGATCTTCTCTAACATTGCCTTGTATATCTTTACTATCATTGTCTGCTATTTCCTCACTGTTATTATTTGGCATATCTTTGTTGAAGGACTCAATACTATCAATTAAAATCTTGAGAAATGTTGAGTTTCTTGCATCTGCATCCATCATTAATGCCTTATATGACATAATATTAAGCCCAATTGGTACAACTATATTTTTATCCTCATCCACAATTATTTTCTGCTCATTATAAAAAACTTGATCTTCTGAATATACAGGGGTAAACCCATTCTCTTTTAATGAAATTCGAAATTCCTTATCAATATCAACTATACCATAAAACCAAATTCTCCCTATTTGATTAGGATAAAATTGTAGTAGTTTTCTTGCTCTTTGTCTTAGTTGACTAACTACTTCTTCTTTTTTTGCTAATTTTAAACCCATCTTTTTTAACTCAACAATAACGACATCAACTAATCTTTTTGTTTCAGAAGGGTCTTTTGAAAATACAATTGCGATGTCTGGTCTTGTATCATCATCAAATTCGTCATCTAATTTTATATATTCTAATAAACGCTTCATTTCCTTTTCACTTAAAATAGTTGAATAAGTCATGAACTTATCATCCAACAACCAAATATTATTCCTATATATATCCTCAATAAATTTCTCACCATCCAGTACTTCTTTTGTTGGAACTATTAGATTGTGAATTTCAGCTTCAGTACTTGTCATATCAACTACCTTAAGCTTATCAATTATTTTTTGACGATAAATAATGTATTCAGTGAGAATACGAGATGATAGTTTTAATGCTTTTTCATATTGTTCATCTGTCAGATTTTCAGATTCAAGAATTTTTTTCTGATCTTCGAAAAATCTTCTGTGTGCCTCATCAAGCAAACTATCTCTTTTTGCTAATCCAACTAAATCTTTCGTAACATAACCATTTAAATAAGGATACTGACGTTGTAATTTCGCAACTATTTTATCATTCCTTTTAGAAATTTCTGGTATTTCATGTTCAAATAGCTTTTTTATATTCTTCCTGAAAATGCGTTTTATTTTATCTAGTGTAGGTTTGTCAATATCAATTGCCTCTCTATTGTTTGATGCCTTACCATCAAAGTACTTTGAGGTAAATAAGACAAAAACCTCATATCCTTGTGGTATTTCATCCTCTGACAACAAATCTAAGTTAATAGTTCGGCCATCAACACTTATTGCCGTAATTATGGACGTACCTTTATAATTTTTGTTAATTTGATAAGACAAAATTACATCAGAAAACAAGTCTAATTTATCATCAAACTTCATTTCTTTAAGTTCTGGTAAATTGCTGGCTATCAATGACTTTCGAGTATTTTTTAACTTAGAACTCTGCTGCTTAACAGTTAAATTAAAATTAATTTCTAATTGCTTATTGGATGATTTTCGATTGTATAAAATAGGATAAAAACGAAGTCGCACACTCTCCACCAAATCTTTTGGTGTTACATAGGAGTATGTTTTTATGTTTTTCTTGTAGTATTGTTTAAAATGCAATGTAGCACCGCTAAGGTTTGATTCTTGCTTAACAACTGTACTCTTTTTTTTGAATTTTTTATCAAATTTAAAAGTTCTGGTTTTTTTGTCAAAATGACTTTTAATATCTACTGTTTTGAAATATTGTAAATATACAAGACGACCTAGCCCTTTATGATATTTATCCTGATGTTCTAAAAGAGTACCAAATTTTTTAAAATTTTCATCAGTAAAGCCCGTTCCATTATCAGTAACCTTAATTTCAAGGGTCTCAGGAGCGTTAAATGCATCTAAAGAAATACCTATATCTATCTTTGTAGCATTTGCATCAATAGCGTTTGCAATAGCCTCAAAATATACCATCTCTAAAGATGGGTTTGGATAAAATTTATTTACTGCATTGCTTATGTTTATATCCATGATATAGGCTTAGTTAGTTTAACAATAATTTGTAAATACACTAGACTTGTTTCAAAATACTAAATCTTATACTAAAAAAGCAAATTTAAGCATGTTTTTACAAAAAAAAATATATAAAATAGGATAAAAGTCTTTTTTTATGCAAATATTATTTTTTATAAAAATTACTTAAATGCCTTTTTTCTTATTCTGGAACAAGTCTACTCAAATACCTGATATACTTCCTCCATCTGATTTGTACATCTACAAGCCTCAAATATACCCTAAAAAAAATTAAAAAACAAACAAAATATCTCAATAGAAATCAAAAAAAACTACAACTCTACCCTCACCCCACCAAAAATAAATTGCTGTGGAGCTGCTTCGTAGTATCTGCCGCCAAAGGCATTGATGCGGATGTTGTCGGCGTAATTGGTGCGGAATAGATTGTTGATGCCGAAATAGGGGGATAGCTTGAATTTGCTTTTGTCAATACTGTATTTTATGGAAAAATTAAGGATGGATTTAGGGTCTTGATAGTCGGTGTTGTTATTGTTGGTAAAAATTTTCCCGATTAATTGACTGTGGAGGTTTAGTTTTAGGTTTTTAAAAGGCTGAATATCCAACTGTATATTTCCTTGAAAATTGGGGAGTCCGGGCAAGGTATTTCCGTCTAAATTGTTGCCGTCTAATTCGTATTCTGAGAAGGTAAATTGATGAAATGACCAGTTGGTGGTGACTGTTAATGAGGGCTTTAAGTGATGCTTGATAAAAAATTCTACCCCTAAACGCTTGGAATTGCCTATATTGCGGTAAAATGTTCTACCCGGAATATTTTCTAATTCATAAGGTAGTAGTTCATTTTGCGAAGCAATGTAAAAGGCAGATACTTGAAAGGAGCTTTGTTGTCGAAAAAAACCTTTGATGCCTGTTTCTAAATGATGGGCAAATTGGGCTTTTAAATTGGGGTTAAATCCGCTGCCATCGGGATTGTTGGAGAGTTCGTTTAAGGTAGGCGTTTCAAAGCTGGTGGAATAGCTGACAAACAGGCTTTGCGCTTTCGTCAATTGATAGGCTAAACCTAGCGAATAGTTGAAATCGTTTAGCTGAATACTGCCCGAATCATCGCCATTGTCTAAAAATTTATCTTTTGCTTCTATATCGTTAAAATCATATCGTAGGGATGCATTTATAGTCCATTTTTGTAAAGTAAAATCATTGATCCAATACATACCTACATTGGTAAATTGCTCGTCTTGATAAAGGGTTGTCGCGCCTTGTTCGCCGTCTAAATTTTCAAATCGTTGTCGGTCATCTATTTGCATGGCTAATTCGTAACCCAATTGCGTTTTCCAATGAAATTTATTTTTTTTGTATGAATGTGTCAGGGCTGTTCCATGTCCAAAAAAGTTTCTTTTTAATTCAATCATTCCGCCAAAAGAAAATGGCAAACGTCCATCAAAATTCCTATTGGAATAAAACCCGTAAGTATTCAAATTAAATCGCTTTCCAATAGCTGACTGAAAACGCAAAGAAGCTTTGAACTGATTAATGGATTCGCCAGCCTTAAACTGAACGTTTTGTGCCCTTGCTGCTGTGGGAATACTATCAAAAAAAGTCAGATTTACACCACCGGGATCGTCTGCTTTGGGGCTGTTCATATAGTTGACAATTGCCTCAATTTTGCTTTTTTTAGACAATGCTTGCACCAAACGAACATTAAAATTAGTAGACTGAAAAGCGGATTGCTCTCGATAGCCCTCGCCTTGATGGTGATTCGCGTGAATAATTAGGCTGGTATTGTTGATTTTTTTGCCAAGCGTCAACTGATATTGCTGCCCACCAAAGGAATGTAGCCCCAAGCCCAAATTCACAAATTGATGCCGATGCTGAAACGTCTTTTCGTCTGTCGTGCGGATGTTGATAAGGCCCCCTGATGCATTGCCATAGAGTGCAGACGAGCCATTGTTGAGTACTTCGACTCGCTCTATAATGCCCAAATTTAGGTTGTCGAGCTGCCCTTGACCGTCTGCGGTGGTTTCGGGAATCCCGTCTACAATAATTTTTACGCCTCTCACTCCAAAAGCTGCCCTCGAACCGAAGCCTCGAATGGAAATGCGTAAATCTTGGGCTTTGTTGTTGGCGTTTAGAGCAAAAATGCTAGGGCTTTGCACTAAAAATTCTTGTAGGCTATTTTGTGCTAATTGGTCTTTATTGTCGGTGGTAGTGGTGTAGCTAGAATTGGCGGACTTAAGCCAGGGTTTTTCAATTTTGGTGGCTTGTACCACAATGGTTTCAAGGCTTTTGGCAGTAATCGTGGTATCAGATTGGCTTTTTGCAAAATGGGGAATGTGTAGAAATAGGAGTAGGAAAATGAAGGTAATGTATAAGTAGTCGTAGCGTGTTAGGGTTCTACAGTCATCTATGATTTTCATGCACATATTTATATTTCATTGACTTATTCTCAAAAGTAAGCCATTTTCATTCAAAAAGAAATCAACTATCAAAAAAATTCCCAAATACGAATCACTGATCTACAAATCACGAATCCACGAACTGTTAAAACAAACACACCTTATTTGAAGCATAGCCAAACTTTCAAACTCCAAAAAAACAATCAATTCCACGCTTTCACCTCGCCCATATCCAAATCAAACAGGGACAGATGGTGTTTAGTAGGTAATGGGACACCACTTTCTGTAATTGTCCACCCTTCCCAAGTAGCTTCTACGCCACCTATGGGAATGATTTTTACCCACATTTTAAAGCTTGTTGGAAGTCCAGTTTCGTCTAAAAACCATAAATAGGAATCGCCCGGGGTCGTTCCGCCAGAAGTGTAGGTAATCAGTAGGGCATCGCTGCCATTTTTTTGCGGTACAATGCGTCTTTCTGTACCCGAATCGAATACCTTATGGGGCGCAACCAACCAAAAAGAATCATTGTTAAAATACGCAACTGCTTTTTCAATCATTGCTGTTTTCGCAGCATCTTCTACCACAGCATTATCGGTAAAAACCGTACTTTTTTCGGGCTGTTGAATGTTCAATTGCACCTTATTATTGTCCCAACTCACCTCTACCAATTGCTCTTGTTTATCCCATTTATAGTGATGTACGCCTTTAAATGTCCATTCCAAATAGCGCGTATTTTTATAGGCTGCGTGTTTAACTGCCTTCAACATTTTATTGGCTAATGCATCCGCCTCTGCCGATTGTTTGCCTGCTGGCATTTTTTCATTTAATACAAAATATATGCATAACAAGCACACTATCAGCCCTAATATGATTACACCAAGTATTTTAGCAATTTTTTTAAGCATCTTGTTTTTTTTAGATCAGTGGAGAAACTTGTATCAAACTCAATGTAATCATTATTCTTTAAAGATGGTGCAATATAAGAAAAGGATTTTTTAATAGACTTGTTCGACTGGGGCAGATTGGTGGGAAAATCGGACTATTTTCGACCACTTGAAGGCTTTTTGAGGGCGCATAACCATAGCTACGTAACCGAACAAGTCTAATAGCCAAATATTATGTTTTTTGGCGATTAAGTGCCAAGCACTATTTAATTGTGCCCTGGTTTTGTGCTAAAGTATTAAAAATGAGCAGTTTAATCTTTTTCTATTGTAAAATTAATTTTGTCTAGGTACTTACAAACGCTAAATATTATAGAATAAGGCAAAATGATAAGGGCGACTGGTTCGACTTATTATTGTAGAATTACTTATTTTAACTCACTGCAAATCCAGTGTAAGGTCTTTTAATAGGAGCATGAAAAATTACAATGAGTTCGTCATAGGCATCTTGTGGCATTGCTAAATATAAAACTCGATCAGGCTCTCAAATAGACTATTATTAAATATATCCAAACTGTCTACTTATAAAATGTACCATTTGAAGCATACTGATAATAATACCAACTATTCTGGACTTTTTGAAACAAAGTAGTGTTTCAATTTAAAAAAAAACGCTCCTTATTCTCCATTGTTCACCCAATCTTCCAGAGAGGCATCAATTGTTTGATCTATTTCTTTGCTAATCAACTCATCAAAAGTAAAAGAGGCTTTACTTTTTTTGGTTAATGGGATAAACTCATTATTCCAGTCATTTCTGTTAAAATGATACCAGTCGTGATTGTATTCTGCGGTACCAAATTGTCCATTTTTGTCAAAATAATAAAATCGAAAATCGCTTTCATTGTGGTAATAAACGCCAAAAATCTTGTAGTTATCATTTAAAAAATCATATTCTTTTGGAGATAGCAATTCCTTTAATTCTGGATGTCCGATTGTGAAGTCAATTAGTTCTGCAAATCCGAGTTGGGAGATACTCAGGTTTTTAAAATCTTCTTTCAAAAAGTACAATAATTTTTCTGCACTATACAAAAAAAGTGTATTCACTTCCAACTCCTCCCCTATCGCAAATGCCCCCTCCTTCAAATAGACATTTTTCAGGCTTTCAGGAAATGCTATGCCCATATAGGATTCTAGCATTTTTATTGTTTCTAAATTATCTTTATTTTTAAAAAATAGTTTTGAATCTCTTTCTATTTCAGTGATAAAAGCCTCATAACGCTTCAATGCAGCTCTCCAATGTTCCCCTTTAAATCCTTTTTCCACTTGCACCGATGCGATTAATTTCTCTCTCCAATTTGGATCAAAAAAACTGGCACTCTGTGTAATTACCCACTTGGAATCACTTTCAATACATTGCCTCAAAACAAATTGATAAGGTTCTCCCTTATGCGTCCAATCTACTGTTATTTTCAGTTGCGCTACCCCTACCATCGTTTTGCCCTCATAAGTGACAGCAACTATTTTTGCTTCCTTCCAATCAATTTTGCAAGCAGCAGCTTCTTGCAATATATCATTATAGTATTCCCTTATTTCTTTTTCTTTTTTTACAAATACCTCTGCTTCTTGTCTGTGTACTTCTTTTTCTTCTTTGGTTAAATTGGATTTTTCCAGAAAAAAGAGGAAATCTTTTTTGGTGGCAAATAAGTCTTTAAATGTTGAAAAATTATCTGCTTGGATGGCTTCAAAAAAAAACTGTCCTAATTGTTCAGGAGAATTTGTTTGTTGCGCTGTTTTCTTTTTCATAGAGAAGGTACTTAAAATTGTTAAAAAAAGTCGTCATAAGTGCCAAGCACTATTTAATTGTGCACAATTTTGTTCTAAAGTATTAAAAATGAGCAGTTTAGTCTTTTACTGATGTACCATTAATTTTGTCTAGGTACTTATATTGCGGCTATACCAATTATTAGTTATCACTCATCAATTAAACAAAACAAAAAATCTTTCGATAATCCTTATGCAAAGCCTGTTGTAATTGTTGCAATAAAAAGCGACATCACAAACATTGCACTTTTTACCATTCTTTTATTTCATAACTGATATGAGCGTATCAAGAGGGAGCAACGACTCATTTCATTTTAGCATTTTGCATTTCCCTAATTCTCATTGGCATAATATCTATAATGGAAAATAATTTTTCTACCTTCAAAACAGAAGATTGTTGGTGTTTGATGCCACCGTCTAAACCAATTAAAATGGCTTCAAAGTGAGGATTACCCTGTTTTTCTGTATATTTTAAGTCTTTTTCGTCTATTTTTTTCCAAGAATCATCATTCTGTAAACCAATTTTATATTCTTCTCCTTTAAGTTGGTAGATGATAAGCTTTCTTTCTGTAAGTCCTGCCTCATTTTCCCTTAACTCATCCAGTTGTTTTTTACAAATATCATTATTTACATCGTCAAATTTTAAAATTAAAATTCTATTTTTCCATCGGTATTTAGACAGGTCAAGGGAGTATACACAGCTTTTAGAAAGGAAACCAAGACAGAGTATCAATGTTATTATGTTCAGTTTGAGTATCATTTGCGTTTATTTTGAATGACTTATGATACACACCCAACAAGAACTAAGGTAAATAGTTGTTAAGGCTTTTCTTCTTTCGTTTTTTAAAACTTCTTACCCAAAAGTCCACTAGGTCTATTCCAAAACCAATTGTTGCACCAGCACCTCCCACAGTTATTCCATAAAACGTTGCAAACCACAATCTAGTTAGGTCTTCATTTCCACCACCTACAACAGCTCCAAATATGGTACCTGCTAATGCACCAATGCCAAGTCCTACTAAAGCATTCTTGCATTTAAACTTTATTCTTTTCTTATTCTCTAGCCTTAAATTGCTAAAAGAATTAAATTGCTTTAAATTTAATTGTCTGTTTTTTTGTACTAGGGAGAGAGAGGGAATCCCAGCTAAATGTTGGGGTAAGTCAGCATAAGAATTTGTGTTTAAATACCTGTTTTTGAGCAAAAAATCTTCTGATAATTCTTGTGCAAAGCTTGTTATAATTGTTACAGTAAAAAGTAAAATTGTTAAAGTAAAGTTTTTTATCATTTTTTTATTTTTTAAGTGCCAAGCACTAATTAATTAGGCAAAATTTTGTTCTAAGGTATTGACTTTCATTAGTTTAATCAAACAAAGAGTCCCATTTAATTATTGTGTAGTACTTAATGTGCTTATCTTCTCCTAAAAGTTGAGGTATCTATTACGGAATAAGTCCAAATGCCTTTATCAAATCGGAAGTGCTTTTTAATAAACATTTGATCTTTTTTCAATAAATACCCTTCATATATTTCGACATTCTTTTGATTGATTTTTTTTGCTGATAGTGTCATATTAACGATTGTTTGTGTAACACTATCCCAAGGCACATGATAACCATTGTACTTTGTCTGGTAAAGCTGCCTCAAAGCTACCCTGAACGTATCCTGTGAAATAACTGTCTGTCCAAATTTCTTTGAGATTGATTCAATATTTTTGGGGTCATTGAGAATAGTGCGCCCCAAAATAGGAAAGCTCTTACGATACCCAACACCGCATACTCCCCTTTGTCCTAAGATAACAGTATCCGCTTGATTATAAGGATTTTTCAGGCTGTTAAAGATTGCTTGTCTTAATGCGTCTACCTCTTTAGGAGGCGTTGTCCTTTGAACGTGATCATAATATTAGCAGGAGCTAAAAATTGTTATTAATGATATAAATAACCAGAATGCATTTTTTTTCATATTCCCTTTATTCGTTAAAAAAGCAGCAGTGATTTTTTTTATAGAGAACGAACCTTAAAGCCAAAAGGATGGCTATAAAAGAGAGGAAAGAAGGTAGAGGGATTTGTAGAGTAGTGATTGGTGGGTTAAAATAAATTCGTAATTAAATTATCTATACTTATCAAAAATCTTACTACTTACCCA
>JAHDHV010000050.1:0-1248 GCA_020631155.1 Bacteroidota bacterium
AAAATCGCTATTGTAGATATAGATGGCGTTTTGCGAGGCAAAGTCATTAGCAGCAGCAAGTTCAATTCCATTCTAAAAAGTGGCTTAGGCTTTTGCAACGTTGTATTTGGCTGGGATTCCGCCGATGTTTGCTACGACAATGCCGAATATACAGGCTGGCACTCAGGCTATCCCGATGCCAATGTAAGCCTTGATTTAAGCACCTTCCGACAAATCCCCTGGGATGGCGACATGCCGTTTTTCTTGGGCAGCCTACAAACCGCCGAAGGAGCAGACCACCCCATTTGCCCGCGCGGATTGCTGCGAAAAGTGATTCAAAGCTCTGAAGAAGCTGGTTTTTTGCCTATGTTTTCCCAAGAGTTCGAGTGGTTTAACTTCAAAGAAACACCAAAAGACCTATACGACAAACAATTCATCAACCTACAGCCGATTACCCCCGGCATGTTCGGTTATTCCCTACTGCGAACCTCTCTAGTACGCCCCTTTTTCAACGATTTATTCGACCTCCTCACCGCTTTCGACATTCCCATCGAAGGGATTCACACCGAAACGGGGCCGGGCGTTTACGAGGCAGCCATTGTTTATTCCGATGCAATGGAAGCCGCAAATCGCGCGACTTTATTTAAGTCAAGCGTCAAAGAAATTGCCCATCAGCATGGGATGATAGCGACTTTTATGGCAAAGTGGACGGAAAAATTACCGGGCTGTAGCGGTCATGTGCATCAAAGTTTGTGGGATAAAAAAGGCAAAAAAAATCTATTCTACGATGCCGAAGGCGAACTCCATATGAGCGATTTGATGCGTCATTATCTGGCAGGGCAGTTGTATTGTCTACCGCATATCCTCCCGATGTTTGCGCCAACGGTGAACAGTTATAAGCGATTGGTAGAAGGGGCTTGGGCTCCTACAACCCTCACCTGGGGCATTGACAACCGCACCGTTGCCTTGCGCGCTTTGCCGGGTAGTGCCAAAGCCACACGCCTAGAAACGCGGGTTGTTGGCTCGGATACCAACCCATATTTGGCAATTGCAGGCTGTTTAGCGGCGGGTTTATATGGCGTTAAACATCAATTGGCATTGGAAACACCACGCACTTTGGCGAATGGTTATGAAGATACGCAATACGGTATTTTGCCAAGAAATTTAAATGAAGCCACCGAAGCGATGCAGCAGTCGGAGGTAGCGAAAGAATTATTCGGAGAGGAATTTGTACGGCATTTTACGCAAACCCGAAATTGGGAATGGCGA
>JAHDHV010000050.1:1348-20126 GCA_020631155.1 Bacteroidota bacterium
ATTCGGAGAGGAATTTGTACGGCATTTTACGCAAACCCGAAATTGGGAATGGCGAGCGTATGCCAAAGTCGTGACTGACTGGGAGCTGAAACGTTATTTTGAGATTATTTGATTAGATTTAAGATACAAGACGTAAGATATAAGACTTTTTGTGGGATTTTGGATTTCGGATGTGTTGATCTTGGATTTCGGATTCGATATGTCTACTAATCCACGAATAAAAACCTTGTCACTTTTCAAGCTTCCAAACTCCAAAAAACCTTCCAACTTTTTAACCTTAAAACCTTCCAACCTCAACAAACATGAAAAAAAAAACCATTGCTGTTAGCACTCGATTTTTGATAAAGGGAAAATTAGAAGGCGTTGGACGATTTACTTGTGAGACCCTGCGGCATATCACACAAAATCATCCTGAGCACGATTTCATTTTTCTATTTGACCGACCCTATAGCGAGGATTTTTTGTTCGCACCCAATGTTACGCCAATGGTTTTGCCCCCTCCTACCCGACATCCTTTTATTTGGTATCCGTGGTTTGAATGGAGTGTGCCGCGTGCTTTAAAAAAGGTGAAAGCGGATGTTTTTTTATCGCCAGATGGTTTTGCTTCTTTGCGAACCGATGTGCCGCAAGTCGTTGTGGTTCATGACTTAGCGTTTCAGCATTATCCTGAGCAAGTGCCTTTTTTGGTGCGAAAATACTTCAGACATTTTACCCCTAAATACTGCCAAAAAGCCCAGCGTATAATTGCCGTTTCAGAGTTTACCAAGCAAGATATAGTGCAACAATACGGCATTTCCCCCGATAAAATTGAGGTGGTTTACAATGCTGCGGACAGCACTTTTTACCGCCCACTAGGACTACTAGAAAGGCAATACATTCAGTTGCAATATGCCTTGGGGCATCCCTATTTTTTATTTGTAGGAGCAATACATCCGCGAAAAAACCTAGCCAATATTCTGCGCGCCTATGATGCTTTTAAGCAAGAACATCCCGATTTACGCATGAAATTTCTGGTAGCAGGACGCAAAGCATGGCAAAGCAGTGAAGCTTTTTCTGTGTATAAAAACATGGTTTTCAAGGAAGAAGTTATTTTTTTAGGGCATTTGCAGATGGAAGTATTGGCAAAAGTACTCGGCGCGGCAGAAGCTTTGGTCTATGCCTCCTTATTTGAGGGCTTCGGTATCCCGATATTGGAAGCCTTCCACACCAAAACCCCTGTGATTACCTCCAATGTCGCCTCCATGCCCGAAGTCGCTGGCGATGCTGCCCTCCTCGTAGACCCGACCAATGTAAAGCAAATCCAAGAAGCCCTAAAAAAAATCGTCTATAATGAGGATGGTCTTATTCACCACCTAAGCACTGCTGGCACTGCCCGTACTAAACACTTTGATTGGGGGAAGAGTGGGGGGAAGTTGGGGGAACAATTGATGAAAGTAGTGTGATTTATAGGGGTTCAGTGACGGGATTAGGTTGGAAAATTAATTGAAAAAATACCCCTGTAAATAAAGCAATTGCAGAATAAAGAAACAATAAATTAGGAAATACATTCCAACCAAAGAAGCTATATTTAACATAGTGTCTAAGATAGTTTGTTCCTAAAACTCCTTTAGTTTCTACCTTGTTTAATCTTTGGTAAAGTTCAGAACGACTTAAAGTATTAATCTCATTTTCAATCTGTTCTATTTCCGTTTCTTTCAAAGTCCCTATAAATTCTTGATACCTACTATCCTTTATATTTTCTATAAAATGTGCCTTAAAATAAGGATTATGAGTAAGGTTTTTTTCTGCTACAAAATGATTCATTAGAAAGCCAATTACTAGAGAATAGCGGAAACCGAGAGTTAGTATATAAAAAACACGCTCTTTTACTCTGTCTTTATCAATTATTCCTGTATAAATCTTGACATATAGAAAGAAAAACATTAAAATAAATAAAATTAAAAATATACATACTGCATTAAAAACATTCATGTCAAAATTGTTTTTCCATAAACTTTCGTTATTGATGCACAAAAACCAACCAGAACATACCCCTAAAAGTAAGCGAGGTAAAGCAGAAATATTTATAATAGTCATCGACTTGGAGTTCCAATACTTTGAAATAATGAAAGAAAGTCCATGAATTCCCCAAAAAACAATTAAAGCCCCCATCAAATAAACAAAAAACATGCTAATAAAACTCATGCTTTTTTCAAAAAGGCTGAATAATGAGGCAGTAAAAGCCCCTCCTACAAATAAGAAGTATTTGATTATTTTACTTACTTGTTTATTGGAAAAGGGCTCATTATTTTTCTCATCTACAATTTTACGGGCAGTATTAATATCATAACGTTTAGAGAACCAATAAGCTACATTATCTAACATAATTTTATCTTCTGCTCTCCTCTCTTTATCTTCTGTATTCTTTTTATTTTCTCTTTTCTCTAAATCAGCAACTATGTGTTTCCATACCTGCCTCTCAAAACGTTTGTTCTGCACCTTTCTATCCTCAAAGAAAATCCTTTTATACTCACTTTCAATATCCTCAAACCAAGCACTTTTAGAACTAATAAACTCATCAGCCTTATCAGCACTTAAAGTATCTACCCAATCTTTTTCTGCCTTAACCAACATTTTAGCATATACTTCTCTTGTAGTTGCTTCATTTAAACCTAGAAGATATTGATCGCGAATATAGTAGTATTCTACTTTCGTAGCAATTGCACTAAATAGAAAATTCTCTTTTAAACGAGTTTCTATTTCTGAATAATACTTATTTTGCCTAAAAATGTCAGTATGTGTAAAATCATATAAAAAATCTAAAAAAAGCTTTCGGAAAAAAGTTGTACGATTGTTTGTAGTATTGAGTTTTGGAGCTTGTAAGTTAAAATAATAATTATCATCATAAGTAGTCAATTCCTCTCCTTCTATAAAATCAAAGGATTTATCATGTAAATTAATCAAGGTGTTAGCTAATTCATCATTAATACTTTGACTTGATGATAAAGGCAATGTAAATAAAAGCGTATTTTGATGTGAAGAAGTCTCTGAATCCATACGGTGAATATAGAAGCTCACTGCATAGGGTTCAAAACTTAGATAAATGGGATATTTTTCATGCTCTTTTTCTTTTTCATTAAGCAATCCTAAATACCTAAAAATAACAATACCTCTAAAATAGCTTGAACTACCATCTACTTGAAAAAAATTACCACTCTTGACCATAATGTTAGTTTTTAATTCCTACAATATACTGTTCAATTACTCCAAATACGTTCTTAAAGTTATCATAGGTAGCTGTGTCACTTTCTTTTATTTTTTTCTTTAATAAAGTATACTCTTGCCACATTTCTTGCCATTGCAAACCCGAACCATAAGCTAGTAAAGAGGTAAGATACAAAAAGTGTTGCCAAATATCTTTATTAAAACCTTTGTATAATTGCTCTAAAATACTTCTTGCAAGTAAACTGTCTCCTTTTATATCATTTAGTTTCAAGAACTTACTATGTAAGAGAACAAATATAGGAAAATACTTTGCTGCTTGTTTATTTAATTTAGTTGGTTTAGTCATAAATATTTTAGAGCAGTATTCAGCAAAATTAGATATTCTTTGAACAGAACTAGGACTTGTTACAGTGGTATCATCAATAGTTAGCTTCAAATCTTCTAGTCCACATTTATCCCCCTGTACTTTCAAAAATCTCAGTAATTTCAACTTTAATAGTGCAGGATGATTAATTGGGTCAGCACCTCTATCTAAATATAATTTTTCACTAAAATTATTCGCTGCTTTCACATATAGTTCACTAATGATTGCAAAAGAAAAAGACGATATTGGAAATATCCATATTTTATTTAATGGTCCCGTAATAATTGAATCTGTCTCCTCAATAAATTTTATAAATTCTGTCCCCCGTTTTTCATCTTTCGTAAATAAATAATCCAACAAAACAACATCACATATCTCATTATTCAATTTACTTTTTGCCTCACTAATCTTGCTAACATAAGAAATCTCATATTTTAGTTCTAGTTCATCTAATAATTTTTTAATAATCTCTAATTTTGTTTTTGCAATACCCTGTTCCTCTGCTTTCAATGGCTCTTCTGCATAATCATCTACCAAAAGTATTTTATAAATACAATTTTTAACTAAATTACCCTTTTCTCTCTTTATTAATTCTTCTAATCTCTGTTCAGAGTGAAAATGAAATGGGATCACTTGTTTAGCATGTCCACTACCAAATTCTAAAATATAAGAATTAGACAACATTCGTAATTGCAACTCTAAATACTCCCTAGCAACATTGGTTTGATAGAGTTTATATTCCCAATTTCGAGCAATTTTATCAATTATTTTTTTTAGGTCAGTTTTAAACTTGGGAAATAAAGGTACATAATAATGCCATATATCTGCGTCTAAAAATTGAAATCGCTTATCCAATCCATATTGTTGAACATTTGTATCAAAATTATCTCCATCCCTTTGATGCACTTGCATAATATCCTCTGCACCAATAAATATAATTGGGTATAATTGTCGCTGTACTATTTGTAATGGAGTTCTACTATCTACTACTTTGCGAATAGAGGAATAGCGAAATTGATTAAAAGTTTCTTGATTACATAAGGGTTCAATTTGAGTAAAAACAATATGAATTCGCTGATCGCTTAGTTCATAATTTCTTTGTTCAAAGGAGTAATTTATACCACTTTTTCCGCTTGTATTTACACATATATCTTTAATCACCTTAATTATAGATGTCCAATAACTTTTCTCACTTTTACCTATCTCCTTAAATACTTCTTTTTCTTCTGTTTTAAGCTCATAAAAATCAATATAAATTGTACTCATAGTAGTTGGGCTTTTGACTTAATTTAATGGTTTTATGGCTATTTACGCTTTTTATCTATTCGCGCAAACTGCTTGGCATATCCCTTAGTTGGGTGCCAAAGCGTTACAAATAGCTGTTTATCAAAGGCTTCTGGACATTCTTTATACAATGCCCTTACACGATTACGCAAATTATCCATTTTATGCTTTAATGTACGTCCCTTTTTATTTAATGCCTCTGCTGCCTCTCCTTTATTTCCATTTGCTGTTTTCAGGGCTGTTTCTATAGCTCTTAGCTCTACCTGTACTTTGTTAATTTCCCAAAGAGGTGTAGTAGAACCGTTATTAGATTCAGTAGTCTCTGATACTTGCTCTATAGCCTCATTAGGAATAGATATACTAGGACTATATTTGCGAATCCGTTCAGGTAAACAGGCTAGAGTTACCTTTACACTGCCTTCTACTTTGCGCTCAATATCCATATACTCAATGGCTCTTTTTAATTGTCGAATATTGCCTTTCCAAGAGTAATGGAGTAACTTATACAATACATCTGTTTCCAAATCATTGACATCAATTTCTATATGTCCACTTTTTTTAAGCTTCTCCAAATAAAATTCTAAAATCAGGCGTAAATCCTCCTCTCGTTCTCGTAAAGGTGGCAATTCAACATGACTACTAAATCGCTCGTATAAATCCTGTCGAAACTTCCCTTCTTCAATCGCTTTGTCTAAATCTTTATTGGTTGCTGCCACAATCTGTACATCAAGTATAATGTCTTTATCTGTCCCTAATGGCCGAATGACTTTATTTTGCAAAAAATTCAATAAGCTTGTCTGTACTTCCATTGGTACATCACCAATCTCATCCAGAAACAAAATACCGCCATTTGCTTGTCTAAAAAAACCTTTTCTATCTTCCTTTGCCCCTGTAAATGCTCCTTTTTTATGTCCAAAAAGTGTACTAGCTACCAAATCTTTAGGAATACTCAATAAATGTACAGCTTCAAATTTATCGCGCTTACTATGATGATGTAGATAGCGTGCTGCTACCTCTTTACCCGTTCCTGTTTCCCCTGTAATCAGTACATTGTAATTGGGATTCGCTCCTAAAACCTGTAATCGCCTTTTGACTTTTATAATTTTTTGGCTTTCTCCAATAAACGGAAAGTCGTCATTTTCAAGGGCTTGCACCTTTTCCTGTAAAGCTTTGGTCTCTTTTTTTAAATCAGCATTTTCTTGACTTAGTTGCTTGCTTTTATCTGCTAAAATTTTTACCTGAATCTGTTTATCAAAGCTCTCTTTCCAATTACAAATATCATATTCTCCTTTATACAAAAAATAACTAGCTCCTTTTTGCATTGCTTTTACCGCTATATCAGTACTTTTTTCGTTGGTTACAATAATGATAGGCATATCAGGAAAGTCCTCTTTTATTGTTGGAATCCGACTTAAACCTGATTCATAATTACCGCTACCCTGTAAATCTAAATCTAGCAAAACTAAATCGTATAAATGAGACTTATTCTGTAGTTTTTTATAAGCATCCATAAAAGTAATATAGCCTTCCAAATGATAGTTTTTACCAAAGGCTATTTCCATATCATTGTGGAAACTACGGTCATCATCAATGATTAAAATTCGGGCTTTGGCTCTTTTGGACATATTGTTCTATTTGAGTTAGTAGGGTTTTGATTTGATTGATTTTTTCTAAAAGTTTTTTTTCTAAAAACAAGCTTTCAGTAGGGTTTTTATGCATAAAAAAGGACTTAATTTCAGAAAAGTTTTGATCTATAATTGTAATTTCTGGATAAAAGGGCAAACAACTCCAAAAAGGTAAATAATTATTCCAACGTTTTGTCAATTCTTCCCATTCTTTTTTTCCAAAAGTTAAAGTTGAAGTGAGTATTTCCTCATAAGTTCTGTTGATTTTTCCTTGAATGGCGGCATCTAAATTTTTTATTTTTCTATGAATACCACTTAATTTTTCCAAAATACTTTCATTGCCATGTCCCCTAAAAAATTGCATCAACTTATCCACCATATCTAAACCATTAATGGGCAGTTGCCAATCTTCTTGTACTGTTTTTGCTTGTGCAATAAAATCTGCTAAATAAGTTGGTAATTGCAATAAGTCAATATAATTTGTATGCATATATCCTAAAGTACCAACAACGATTAATCGACTATTAGAGGAGTTTTTTTGTAGATAGCTTTTCCAAAGTGGCCAAATAGAGGCTCTTACTTTCGCCTTTTCTATTATCAATGGCTCTATTACTAGTAAATGTTTTATATCATTAATAACCTCTTTTTGGTAAAGTTCCCAGTGACAAGAACTATCTTTTTGTTGCCATATTTCAGCAATATTAGGGGTAGTTGTTAAATAATGTATTTTAGTAAACATTTTTAATAAATTTTCTCAGGCATTTGGGCTAATAATTGGTCAAATAGGGTGCGGATTTCTGTAAATGGCACTGTAATATTTCCTTTATTAAACAAAGCACTAGTTTCTAAAGTAATTTTACTGTGTATATTTAGTGCCTCATCGCCATAATTATTTTTAACATTTTCTATACAATCATCAAATATAAATGACCGTTGTTGTTTCCATTCTGCCTCTACTAACACTTTCCGTTCTCTCTTACTCAATCCTAATCCCCTAAAACTTTTCAAACGATACATTAAAAGAGCCTGCCTTTTTTCTAAATCTAGTTGATACTCTCCTACATTATTAGTTTGCTCAAACAACTTGACAAACAAATCTTCTTTCAATTCAAACACCTTTTTTTTAAACTCCAACTGATAGTAGTTCCATACTTTATCAAAGCAACTTTTTTTTATCTCTTTTTTATCTTTATTAGTAAATACACTATTTCTCTTAATTAATTTCCCTTTATCATCATAGATTTCCTCATGCATAAACTCCCCCCCATGAATTAAGCCTGAGTTTGCAGTATCAAAATAAATGTAATCTCTACTGCTACCAAAAAGAAAAAACTTGAGTTTGCCATGAATGTATTCATCCCGTTTATATTTCAGTTCTTTTTTAACATATGAACTTAGCCCTTCTATATCTCTCCTCTGATATCCATGACTTCGATGCAAAAATAAAAAAACTTGATGGTTTTCACTTCTTAGATAATCAACTATTTTCTCTTTTATTTTCTTTACATTTACAGTATCTTCTTGTTTTATATCAGCTATATATATCTTATCATGAGAACAGCCCTCAATAGAATATTCTCCCCAATCTGATGTGTTATTGAGCTCATTCCAACGCCAAATAATTATCATAATACGTCTATTTACGATAATTGTTGATGTTTTACTTTTCATATCTCTTTATTTTTTAGTTTATGAACCAAACAATGCCTTTACTAAGCGATATTTTAACTCAATATCATCTTTCATACTAATAGCATTTTCTACACTTGAAATCAAAGATTCTACAGGTGTAAATGTTGTAAAGCGTTTATACTTATCTTCCAAGCTTTTCCACCACTGTCCCCTTCCTCGCCCTGTTGTAACAACAAACATAAAGTTATCTCCAATATCTTCTAATTTTACTCCCTGTAATAATTCCTCTTTAATGAAGTAGCCTATCATATCCTCATCAACCTTAGCCTGTTTCTTCTTCATGATTGACTCAATAAAGGATAAATGCATTACTAAAAAATGGCACTTTTTTATTACATCCTTCTTTTCTCTTTCCCAGTGAGTACTATTATCTCCTTTTTTGGGTACTAAACGTTCACTAAAGAAACCACAACGCAATTTATCACGGAAAGCTTGCTTTTTATCATCAGGAATTCGATGTTCTACTCGATTATCAAATATAAATATTTTAGTCACTAATACTTCATATAATTCTTCCAAATTTTTAGGTGATTGTGAAAATTTAACGTACCCCCCTTTTCTTTCAAAAAAATGTTTACCTAAGATATTTCGAGTACTATACCTAATATCATCGTTATTAATTCTTTCTTTTCCGCCATGTACAAATGTTAGTGATAAATCTGCCTTATGCTTTATTACTCGCTCTCCACTATAGTCTATAGTTCCTTCATTATAAACCAGTTGTCCTACAGAAAAAGCCTCTCCACTTTCTTGTTCTAAACCTGTTCTAATAGTAATGGTTTTTGGACAATTTTCTTTTACCCATTTAGGTAACCATTTTTTATAAGCCCTTTTGATTTCCTTAGTACTTTTTCCTTCCTCATTCTCGCCGTCCACCTCAATATTTTCTGCTTTTATAACCCGAATTACTCCCTGTTTTCTAACCTTTTGCATCATTTGAGCATCAGAATTTTCAGGAATAGCAACAAATCGAAAACGAGAGATATTTTCCCAATCCAAATCTAGCTTTTCAACCTCACTGTCTTTAATATAATGAATATTAGCTCCACGCCAAATATGAAAATACTTTTTTAAATATCCTTCTGTCTTTCTCCCTCTTTCACCTTTTTTAATAAATTCTTTATATTCTTTCACAAATTCTTTTCTAAATAACTTATACAATTCTCTTCTTAATCTATCTTGCTGCCTAATTTCAACATATGCATCTTTTCCATATTTTCTTTCATAATCCCTTATCAATTTCCCAACATCATAATTGGAAGGATTCACCTCAAAATCAGTATAAGGCTCTCCTTTAATACTTGTGGCTGGCCAGATCCAGGCATAGTAATCCTTCTGTTTTTTTTCATCTCTATCTTCTACTCGTCCAAACTCATTATTAAACAACATACCTGCACATATTTTATCTTGATAGTTTCCTCCTAAGCGTGGCGCATAATTCTCTGTCATTATATCTAATATTAAACCCTCTGTCTTTTTTAATAATAAATATTTATCTTCATACTTATCAGAATCACTACCATTAGCAATAATAGAAGGTTGATCAATCCAAATACCAATTTTAACTAACTCCTTCTCTTTATCAAGTTGTTCTTTATTAACATTTACTTCTTGTAAACTAATATTTAGTGTAACTCCTTCTTTTTGCATTTCTGCAAGCCTAGTCCCATAATAATGTTTTACATTTCTAATTTCATTTTCAATAATGGTAAAAAAAGCATGTTTGCCAACCACTCCACCAGGAAAATATAATTTATACTTAAACAGTTCCTCTTTTAAAAACTCATAGTCATCACCTAATTTGATAAAATCACTTTCCCACTCCCCTTGACTTTTTTCCTTATCTGTTGCATCTAAATTAATTTCTATAAATTGATACACTTTATCTAACTGATAAGTACATTCAAAATCTTTCGGACACTTATCTTCTGATTTGTAAATAATAATATTAAGATTAAGTTTAACAATTCCTTCTGAGTAAGCAATAGTGCCTAAATACAGTGGGTTCTTAATAAAATCGTACCATAAAATGCTATATAAGCTACTGATTTTGCCTCCAAAATTATAATCACGAGTAACACCACTCCAAAAAGCTCCCTTCTCTAACAAAAATTTAAGCAAAGGATAAACTTCCTGGGTTAAAGGTGTTTTGCGGCTTAAAAACGCTTTACTTAACTTTCCTTGTTCGTCCTCATATCCATCTAAAGTATCATTACTATTGCTGAACTGTAACTCATCTAAACACCCAATAATTTCTGTTTTTATATTTTCCGTCAATCCATGTTTAATAGAGACTTCCAATAATTTTTTTACATTCTCAATATTCTTATTTACATCTTCTTCTTCTTCTAAGGCTGCTAATTTTGCAGCTCTTTTCCTAAACCACCAATGTAAAGCAGTTAAACTATGAGCACTAATATTATGAGCATATGAGTCTACCAAAATAGAAATAATAGCTGTTTTACGATGTTGTTTTTTAAATGCCTGTGGTATTTCATCATTTAATTTTGTTCTAGTTTCACTATAATGAGTATATTTTAAATAAAATTTATCTAAGCCCACTTTTTTTAATATTGGATTCTTGTTTAACCTAATTTTCTTTTCAGCATCTTTTATATTAAGGTTAGATAGTAGATTCATATTCTCACCATACGTTTGCCAATCTAATAATAGCCCTTCATATTCCTGTAAATATATTTTTATAATCTGCACTAAATCTTTTTCTTGCTCTTCTGGTGTCAGAGTCTCATCCTTTTTAAAGACCAAATAAGCAAAGCCATCAAAATAAGTCCATTGAATAATTGGAATTGTTACATAAGAGTAACCCTTTACCACATTGCATTCATTAAATATCTCATACTCTTTTTCCTGATTTTTAGTTAAGTTATCACGAAAGCCCTTTACATGAGTTTTAAAATACTCCCTATCTAAACTCTTTATTTTTATCTCTCTAAGGTCTAACTTACCATCATCAATTTTTTTATAAAATCCTGAACCTGTAATTGCTTTTGTACTATCTATTTCAGCATTTGCTAAATGCTTCCATGCACTATCTAATTCTGTTTTGTGATTATCTTCTAACCATTTTTTTTGCGCCTTTAAATCTTTTTGTAATATTTCTCTTCTCTTTTTTTCATTTTCCAAACTTAAACGCAACCAAAAACGCTGCCGTTCTGTACCTGCATAAATAAGATTGCGCTTTTCAATTTGTTTTGTGCCTTTGTTTATATTATCTCGATCTACTAAATTGAGGATAATTGTATAAGGTTGGTCATAATGGGTAATTAAATTGTGGTATTCAAGGGCAAGATAGAATCTATCATATAATAGATTACCAAAGGTTTGAAAGTCAGGAATTTTAAAAAGGGGAAATTGTTTGGAAAGTTCTAATTGTAGTCGTGGCTTCATAATTATTTATTTATTCATCATTTAAAGTTTTTACATTCTTCTAATCATAAAAATTTTCTTTTCCTAAAAAGCATATTCATTATTAAGTGTGTTATATAGTTCATTACAGCTATTTATCAACTGTTGTTTTACATCTTCTGTAACTTTAATAACTGAGGGAAAAACAAGATATGCAACACCTTTCAGTTGCTTATCAGATAATAAAGGTATGGGTAGACAATCGTATTTATCTATATTATAAGCCTCTAATATTGCTTTTTCTGCTTTTTGCCTTTTGGTGAGTGTAGTTTTATTAAAATAATCCTGCAAATGAAATACTTTACCTTTAACTGCATTTAATCCGTCTTTCACACAAGAAGCAACATTAGCCCACGTAACAGCATTATCTGTTGTTAAGGTATTATCTTTATCTAAGAAATCCCAATAATCTCCAAGCTCTTCCTTCCATTCCTTTCCCTCCAAAAAACAACGTTGATATTCCACTCCAAGATACTTTAAAGATTTACCATATTTATGATTAACAAAAATGGTAACTTTATCTGTTCCAAGTTCCTCTGCAAGTTTATTATGTAGATGTTTACTTAATTTATCTTCAAACTCGCTCCTGCTATTCTGTTGATGTTCTATTGCATTCATATTATACTTCTTTTTGTAGTTTAGCAGTAAACTATTCTTATTTTTGGATTCAAATGTCATCATTTTTTTCTTTTTCTCTTGTATTTTCACATTTCCCCTTACAATTTTTCATTTGATTTCTCAGTTGAAAAATTTGATGATAAAATTTATTATTGTTAGCTATGGAATTCAAATCTAATAAAAACTTTTCTTTTCCTTCTAAATTATTTGAATAATTTTCTGATAGTGTTACTAACTTTTGCCCATACTTCATTGCTTTAAAGATAGCCTTTGAGTTTATCAGTTCTTTTGCAACTACTATATGGTCTAAAGTATCTACTGTGATCTTATCATTTAAATAATCTTTTACTAAGGAAGTGCTATCATTACTCTCTAAGTCAAAGATTAAAGGTAATGTAATATTTTTATTAATTAAGTCTTTACAACAGTCTTTTTTATTCTTTGCAGCCGTCTCTCCTACTATAAAATCACATACATCATTTACAACTTGCCTCATCACTCCATGCACTCTTACAAAGTTCAAAAGAGGCTCTAAGTTACTCATTTCTTGATATTTACAATGTAATAATTCACCAATAAGCTCTACAGTAAGTATAAATAAGGAGCCTGTAGTTAAAGTAATTCGCTTAAAATAATTGTGTATAAATTCTGCCTTATTTGGAATTTCTTTTTGAATCTCTTGTATAATGGATTGTATAGGTTCTAAAGCTAAATTAATAAAATCATCTATTTCTTTACTAATAGACAATTTTTCAGATTCAAAACCATAACTATCATAATGATTGTATGTTTGTTCTGCCCATTGCCCAACCTCTACATAATCCAACATCTTTTGTACATAAGTTGTAATTAGTTCACTTTCTCTTGAATTAAAATGCTCCTGTATATAATAATACAATTGCCTTTCTAATAAATTGGCTGCTTGTACATTTTCTCTAATTTTTTGCTTTGTTTCTACCCCATATTTGGCATCATATATCTGATTATGTAAGTACATAATAACCATAGTTGTTTCTATTACAAAAGGTAATTGACAACCAAATACTTTATCCCATTGTTCAGGTAAGTAGTCTGTTAATACACATTCATCCAACACATACTCCTTAATATACTCACTAACTGCCCAAACAAAATAAGCTCTTACAGAAGGTTTTTGCAACTTTTTATCAAATAGCCTAAATACTAAAGCATTTAAATCAGGATTATCCAATGTTAATTTTACCTTTTCTTTTTGTAGTTGCTTTTGAATATAAAGCATCTTTTTAAACCGAAAATCTCTCACTATATTTTTTTAGTTAAACAATCTGATTAGTAACATTTGAACGCCAAATTCGGTTTACTACCAATCACCATCTATACTATCTTCCTTATATATTGATAAAAAGCCATTAAAAAATTTGATTTCTTCTTCTGATAAGGCATCAACTATCTCAGGATGAACTACTTTTTCAATTTTCAAAGTATTCTCTGCTAAAGATTTATTTCCTTTAAATTGGCTTAATTGTCCTCTCTCTATTATCTGTTCTTCAATATCTATGATGTCAGAGCAAGGCTGCATCTCAACTGGAAAAGTTGAAAATAGAGGTGTAATGATGTACCTACCATTGTGTAATGACCTCTTTCTTTTATAAACTATATTCATTCCTTACTGTTTTAAATATTAACAATCACTAAATAATACAACGCTAAAATTAATCAACTGCTTACTATAAAAAGTATTTTTTTACCAAAAAGTTCCAGAATAAAATAAGCAAACACCCTTCTCAAATTCCCAAATGACTATATCATGCAAATAGATCAATTAATCATCAGCGACAGTGTACAACAATTAAGAGCTTTTCAAAAGGAAGGTTATGCAGTAACAAATTTGCACTGCCATACATTGGAAGCAAAGATACAAGCCGCAAATACTATTTTCATTCAAGGCAATATACAATACAATGGAAAACGCTCAGATTTACAGGGATACCACTTTTTAGCAGACTTAATGGAACGTTGCCCTTGTTTGGATGGCAAAAAGGTTGCCGTACTAACTCATACTTATCATTGTAAGTGCCCTATTCCTAAAATTAATTACTTAATGGAGATTTTGCGTCCTTACAAATTGCCTGAATCAAAATATGCTGCAAATTGGCCGCCTCGTCTACGTACTATCACCTCAAATCATTGCAAACCCTATAATAGTGTCAGTGAAAAATACCGAGCAGCTACACAACCGAAAAAAAAGAAAAGTTTGGTTCGCCGTATGTTTGGTAATTTATCTAAGGTAGCAGCCTTTGTTTGGTAAAAAAGAATGAAATCAATCAACTGAACACCAAAACATTCAAAATTACTCAATTCTATTAAAGCATCTAGTCTTTTAGAATTAAAATTACTAATACTCAAAATAGCAAAACTATGAAAACGCAATCTCCCAAAGCAACACATAACAAAGGACTAAAAACCTATTCACGAATCTATCTATTTATCAGCATTTTGTTGAGTTTATTCATTGTAGCAGGTATTAACACTTATTTACAGTTGTCTAATATAGTAGGTTTATCAACTCTCTTTATCTTGCTTTTTCTACTGACTAACAGTATATTAAGCAACTTTAAAAAAATAATTTCACTTAAATAGTCAAGCTAGAAGAAATTTTCAGTATTGTCTAATTCTTTCTAGCTCCTTAATCGAAAAAGGAAAGTAGAAGCAACATTTTTGAGTGTCGGCTAACAATCGAAGTATGTCCTTCCCTTTCCTCCACCCTTTGACACTTACACAGTATTTCAGCGTAAATGATGGGCATTTCACGAAAGACAAAGCTAATAAAATTAGTTTTTAACTCAAAAAAATAGCTCATCTTTTTGCAAAAATTTTTAGCCCACATCTACTAACCCCAAAAAGCAGCAAAGATGATTTATCAAAACACTTTTATTGACTTTATAGAAAATGACTTACTCAATCTTTCAGATGAGTTATTTCGCAGAAAAAATAAAGAAGATTTGAAAGTTTACTTATCCGAATTTAAAGATATTGAATTAGTTTTATGTAATCTTCCTTACATCGAAGAAGAAATTTTACAATATTTTGAGGAGCATGAAAAATACTCTCAAGTTGAAGCTATTTTTTGGTGTTTGGACGTTATGCATACAGTAACTTTGTATATACAAGCAGCAGGCAGTACACCTTCCTCAAATAGTAATGGCGAAGAGACAACAGCACAAGAAAAGGTCTCAGAAAGTGATGAAGAAAATGCTGATAATACATTTCAGCAGCTTTCTTTGCTCTATAAAATCCAAAAAGTTTTAGCAGATTTTAAAGAAAAACGAACATTATTTCCAAAAATAAATGAAATAATTACAGAATTGATTACCCAATTAGGTAAGCTCTTACCAGACTTCAAAAGAAGTAAATGGCTGTCTTTAATAGTAGGCAATTGGGCGAGTTCTTTATATGTAAAATATTTAGAGCCAATTATGAACTATAATAAAACAAGTAGAATTATTAGTAGAATTGTATGTACTTTTATATTCGTTTTATTGCTAAATCCAGCATTTAAAATGCTTAGAAATTTACACAATACCTTTTTTGATGGAATTTTATAGCTACTTTAATCCCCCCAAATCAGGCTTATTCACCACCTCTGCCTGATACCCCCCCCCTTGCGCGCCATCGGTGATTTGGTAAATATCTTTGTCGATTTTTTTAAATTCTTTGGCGGTTTGGTTGTACATATTGACGGTGGTGCTGAGGTGTTTGCCCATTTTGTCGAGTTGGGTTTCGTAGTTTTCGAGGTGCTTGCCGAGTTCGCCGATTTTTAGGATGACTTCTTTGATGGATTCTTCGATTTTTAGGGCTTTTAAACCTTGTACAACGGTTTGCAAGTAGGCGTAAAAAGAGGTTGGGGATACAATAATCACGCGTTTTCGGAAGGCATATTCCATTAAATCGGTATTGTTGGTGCCTGCTATACCCGTTTTGTAGACCAATAAATTGTAGTAGATGCCCTCCGCAGGAATAAACATAAATGCAAAATCAGTGGTATTTTGTTGGGGTAAAATGTATTTGGCAGTCTCGTCAATGCGGTTTTTGAGGTCGGTTCTAAAGGCTTTTTCTAGGGCAATTTTGCGTTGTTTGTCTTCAGTTTGCAGTAATTTATTGTATTTGTCTAATGAAAATTTTGCATCAATTGGGATGATGGTGTCTCTAAAAAAAATGGCTGCATCTACCATCACACCATGACTAAATTTATATTGCATTTTATATTGCTGCGGTTGTAAAACATTGGCTAAGAGGGCTTCCAAAAAGTATTCTCCTAAAATACCTCGTTGCTTGGGATTTTGTAATATTTTTTCGAGACTAGAAATTCGCTCTGTAAAACCAAGAACTTGTTTATTAGTAGCATCAATTTCTGTGAGTTTGCTGCTGATGTCTTGAATGAGGCTGCTATTGCTTTCGTATTGTTGGAAAAGGTGTTGCGAGGTCGTTTGTTGGTAGGTGGTAATTTGCTGTATCATCTGCCCTAGTCGCTGCTGTAGTTCTTGCCTGTTCTGCATCCCCGATTGACTGAGTTCACTTTTTAGGTTTTGTAAGGAGGTGAGCATCAGTTGAGTAGCTGGGTTTTCTTTCGGCTTTCGCAAGCCTAATAACAACACAATGATGATGATTAAAATAACAATGGTCATGCAGCCAAATAGTAAAATAAGGTCTTCTAAAAGCATGGTAGTTGCTGGTTTGATGGTTGTGAGTTTTTGGTTGTGAGTTTTGGAGTTGTAAATTATTGAATGAATATATTTTAAAAGGGTATACAAATTAAAGAAGTAGTTTTTTTTGAGTGTTAACTTGCTTTGTTTTTGGGGGAAATGTGTTTAAATACTACTGAAACCCTCGCCGAAAAAGTGTCTGATAACTCCACGATTGCCTTCGGCGACTTACTTTTTGCAGTCGCCCAAAAAGTAAGCAAAAACGCTTGTCAAAAATATCGTTCTCACGCTTCAGGCCTGCGCTTTGCTACCGATTTTTGACCTGCCTGCGCTTCTTTTTGGCAAATCCTAACAAGAAAAATATTAAGTAAAAAATGATAAATTTTGTGTGCCCTTTTGAAGAACATATTTCAATATGAATCACAAATCTACGAATTACCAATATAAAGGATGAAATTTCACTTGTCCTTTGGTATTCCATTCGAGGGCGGGGGCAGGGATTTTTAGTACATTAAAACCTGCTAAAACAAAGTTGAGGAACCTGGATTTTGTTTTGATGCGGCTAAGATCAATATCTAATGAAAGGTAAAATTGTCGGTACCGTTGTAGTTCGGAAAAATCGTAGTCGGTGCCGTCGTCTGTTGTCCATTTGTTTTCAAAGCCGCCGAATACGTCCTCTATTCCGTAGCCGATGGCCACATTTAGCCACTTCGGAAATTTGCCATTTTTGCGCCGACTAAATGCAGACGGATTGACGGATAACCAATAGCTTTGACCGTTGTAGTCTTTGAGCAGGAGTTCTTGAAAGGAAGTGCCGAATAAATCTTTGGCGCGTGTTTGTACGTCTAAGGGATAGTCGTTATAGTTTACTTTGTGGGAGCTTAGTTTGAACCAAATGCGCTGCTCTTGCCAAGCCAATTCTTGTGCGATCACCATTGCGGAACCCGACACATTGGCCACCAAATCGCCGACCGAAGCTCCCCATTTTGCCGAAAATCCGTCTAATACTTCAATACCCGATTGAAAAAAGGTGCCGAGCATCCCTCCTATCCAAATGCTTTTTTTATCGTGCAAACCTGCCCATCGGTAGAGGCTAATGCCATAGTAACCTTCGGCATAGGAAGTCCAAGCATGTCCGACTTTATCAATTTGGTTCCATTCGCCATTGTCATCGAAAAAGTGAAAATGCGTTCGCTCGTATTGTGAGTACCACAACTGATTAACGGCGATCATGCCTGCGGTATAGCTCACCCCTCCAAAGGTACTCACGCCAATGATGCGCCCTTTATGGGGTTGAGGTGCAGGCTCTAAGAAGTGCAGTTTTGGCGTAATGGGTAGCGATGGTATGCTGTCGGTGTCTTGGGCGAATAGATTCAAAGAACTGGCCAACAACAGCAAACAGCTTAGTAAAGTTTGAATGTTTTTATTAATTACAAATCAGTTTAATTACAAATCAATTTAATTACGAATTATCAATTACGAATTACGAATTGTTTTTTGTTGAGCAATTTGTAAAACAGAATGGACTTGTTTAAAGCTTACACTTGGAAAGTCTGCTAAAAACTCATCAATTCCTTCTCCTTCGTCCAAATAGTCAAACAAATTTTTTATAGGTACGCGTGTCCCCATAAAAACAGGTGTTCCGCCTAAAATATCTTTATCTACATTAATTATTTTTTCCATTTTTATTTTTTCTTAAAAAAAACTTCAACACTGATTAATAAAGATAAAAAATCATGCTTCAATTAGCAAACTTTTTAAGATATGTTTCATTTTCCTGATCACAAAATATGTAGTCAGGAAACCAAAGAATCATTCATTAAATAGTTCGCCTAATCACGAATTACTGATCCACGAATCACGAATCCACGAATCACAAACCC
>JAHDHV010000050.1:20226-23110 GCA_020631155.1 Bacteroidota bacterium
TCGCCTAATCACGAATTACTGATCCACGAATCACGAATCCACGAATCACAAACCCATCAATTCAGCAGCACAGCATGTACAGTATCTAGCAATTTGCGGGTTTCGCTTGGGTTGGCTGCTTCGGCGTAGACACGTAGGACGGGTTCTGTTCCAGAGGGGCGGATCATGACCCATTCGCCGCCGCTGAGGTGGAATTTATAGCCGTCTATCGTTTCGATGCGCTCAATGGCGTAGTTACCGAAGGCGTTGTATTTGCCAGCTTTGCAATTGTCCATAATTGCCCATTTGAGGTCGTTGGATAGGTGTAAATCATCGCGCTCGTAAGAAAATGCACCAATTTCGGCATATACTTCTTCAATTAGGGCAGTCAAGGATTTGCCTGTTTTTGCCATAAATTCTAAGAGCAATAAGCCCATCCAAATGCCGTCTCGCTCTGGAATGTGGTCTTTGGCAGCAATCCCTCCTGATTCTTCTCCACCCACCAAAACATCTTCCTTGATCATGATTTCGCAGATGTATTTAAAGCCAATTTTTGTTACTTCACACTCTAAGTCGTATTTTTCACATAGGCGTTTTACCTTGTCTGTTACTGAAAAAGCAATGACCACTTTTCCAGATAAGCCTTTGTATTTATGCAAATAATGAATTAGTAATAAAATAACATGATGAGAGTCTACAAAATTGCCATTCTCGTCATAAAGACCAATTCTATCGGCATCACCATCGTTGGCAATGCCGATGCCGATCTTGCCTTCTTGTGCTTTGATGTATTGAGAAAATTCCTGCAAATTTTTGTGGATCGGCTCTGGTGCTTGCCCTTTAAACCCGGGGTTGTGGTCGCAATGCAGCAAATCGGCATCGGGGAAAAGGCGTTTCATTACATTTTGCCCTGCGCCATACATGGCATCATAACCCACTCGAATCCCCGATTGTTTGATGGTTTCTAAATCAAAGTTTTGCTGTATTTGCTGTACATACATTTCCTCTAAATCTACATATTCTAACAAACCTTTTTCTTCATAAGTTTTCAGGTCAGTTGTTGGAATATCCGCTTTTTCGGGTATTCTGTCCTCCACCTCTTTGATAGATGCTGGAACGGCAGGACCGCCAAAGCTTCCTTTGATTTTATAGCCATTGTAACTTGGTGGATTGTGGCTTGCGGTAATGATAACCCCTGCATTTGCGCCTAATTCCAAGGTACCGAGCGACACCATGGGCGTAGAAACAAAGTTTTTATCTGCAAATACTTTAACGCCTGCTTCGCATAATACTTTCGTGGTGACTTCGGCAAACATTGGGCTTCCGAAACGGCAGTCAAAGCCTACGACAACCGAAGGGTTTTCGTTTAAGTCGTTGAGCCATTGGGCAGTTGCTTGGGCTACACGCGCTACATTATCTGTTGTATATTCGCGAGCAATGATCGCTCGCCATCCGTCTGTTCCAAATTTAATATTGACCATATTGCTTTATTTTACTGTTTGTTTTTTTTTGAGGGGAGTTTAGTAGGTTGTAAAGTTGTAAGGTTAAAAAGTTTTTATTTTTTCAATAAATTTTTTAACTCATAAATTAAAAACATATAAAATCAAATGACATTGCTATTGTTTTTATTAATAAAATAAAAGGAAAAAATTCAACTTAGCTCCAAACGCTAAAACTTCTGGCTTCTGATCGCTAACTTCTAATTTCTAAAAGCCAAAAGTCTAAATATCTAAAAGTCTAAATAGCCCAAGAGCTTTTAACCGTCAAAGTTAAATTTTTACCTTCGTAAAAAAAAAAAACAACCCTTAAAGTGCAAAATTCCATCTAATTGAGGCAATTAAATGGTTAATCTTTGCATTATTTTGGAAGAACTAGCTACTAATTGACATAAAATGAGTAACTTAAACGATTCAAAAAGCTAAGTGATATGAATATACTAATACCTACTGATTTTTCACCACATACTGCTAACGCGCTTGCTTATGCTGTGCAAATTGCCGAGCAAACGAAGGCGCAACTACATGTTTTACATGCTTATCATGTGCCCATTATCAACCAAAATGCGTGGACTCCTGTTCAAACATTGGTGGAAAGATCGGCTAAAATTGCCTCTATTCAGTTTAGTAATCAACTGAAAAAAGGCTTGTCAAATATAGATTTAAGCAACGTTTCTTTTAAATATCATTCGACAAAACATATAGAAGCGCGCAGCATTTTACAAACTGTCAAGCAGCAAAACATTGATTTTCTGGTGTTAGGCACACAAGCAAGCCCGCCTTTGTTGAAGGTATTGTTTGGCAATGAGGTGGAGCATGTGATTGATCGGTCTAAAAACTGCACGATTTTGGCTGTTCCAGAAAGGGCGACCTATCGCTCTATACAGGAAATTGTTTATGCCACCTCTTTGAACGCTCCTGAAGGTACTCTGGCGCAGCTTCGCAATTTTGCTCGTTTATTCGGTGCCACAGTTAAATTTGTGCATATTTTGGAGGAAAAAACACGCTCTTATACCAAGCGATTGCATCATTTCAAGCAGAAGGTGCAGCAAGTTTTTGAGCGCAATACCTACAAAATTATTACGGTGGAAAGCCCTTATATTGACACGGCTTTGAACAATTATGTTTTGCAACATGGGATAGATATGGTGAGCATGGTGGAGCGTCCAAAAAATATTTTAGACCGCCTATTTATTAATAGCATCACCAAAAAAATGGCTTTTGATTCAACGGTGCCTGTTCTTATTTTGTATGAACAAAACGGTACTTTTGCGATGCACAGACGAAGACGAGCGAAATCTACTGCTTAGAGGCTGTCTTGATTTCGTTTTTGAGTTATTTTTTTTAAAAAATATGAGTGTGTCAGAAAAAGAGGGATTTCATATAACAACTATTGCTCTTAATCTTAA
>JAHDHV010000051.1 GCA_020631155.1 Bacteroidota bacterium
AGCAATGATTACCATGCAACCCAAATACGGTATGAAAGCTGTATTGAGTTGAGAAAGGTCAATTAAAAAGCCTCCTATTTTTCCATTAGACTTGCTCGGTGGGGGCAGATTGGTGGGAAAATTGAGCTATTTTCAACCACTTGAAGGCTTTTTGAGGGAGCATAGCCGTAGCTACGTAACCGAAAAAAGGCTATCAAGTGGGAAGAAAAGAGTCAATTTTAGCCTAATATGAAACCTGCCGAACAAGTCGATTAAAAAACGCTAAAATGAAAATCAGTTTAATGATGTTGTTATTTACTCTGCTCTTTTGTCAAGCAAAAGCCGAGCTTAATGATTTTGAGATAAATCAACAGCCAATTAGCACAGTAAATGACAATACGGACACTTTGAAAATGCTGAAGAAGGTTGTAGACGAGCAATTTGCAGGCTATAGCATGTTGAGTTATCATACTGGAGATATAACAAATAATAAAGTGAAGGACATTGTTTTAGTGATGGAGAGAGCATGTAGGGAGGATGAAGATTCAGCAGGTGAGGAATCAAGATGCAGAACGGCTGCTTTATTGTTAAACACTGGGAAGCTAACATTTAAAGTGGCTTCGGTAAATGACAAATTAATTGGGTGTTCTTATTGTGGTGGGGCAGGCACAGGTGATCCACTTTCTGGAATAACAATTAAAAGAGGCTATGTTTCCTTTGAAAATTTGTATGGTGGCTGTTATAAAACCTTTCGGGTAATCACATTTAAATACGATAAAAATAAAAAAGATTGGTTTTTGCATAAGAGAGGAACACAAGACTATAACTGTAAGGATGATAAAAATGAAGAAGAAGTAAAAGTAGAGACCTACATTTCTACCAAGAAAGATTTTGGTTGGATACGTTTTAGTGATTATTAATTGAGTGACTATTCACGAACAAACTACTCACCTATAACACCGAATTTACTCGTCAAAAAACACTTGCAATATCCCCCAATTAATCCGCCTATATTTTGGTCAATGATGCTGAAATATAGGCGTTTTTTTACTTGACAATGGTAAATATTGATTTTTGTTTTTTTAGACTTTTAGATATTTAGTTCACTTGAAGAAAAAATATAATATCATTAAATACAACTAACAACCAACTTTTTTTAAGATAATTATTTTGGAAATGATGGTTTTCTTCGTTATATTCATAACCAAAATGTGCACAAATTTGTTAGGGAAGATTCTCAAAAATCCCCCCTTCGCATTGAGCATATTTTAAATTATTTTTACAATATTCTCATGGCAAAATAAATTTTAGTCAAAACTAAATTAAAGCAAAATGAAACTTAATTTTCTATTAATTTTATCCTTATTATTACTAACAAATATTGTTACAGCACAAGTTGAATTAGAAAAAGGATTGGTAGCCTATTATCCCTTTAGTGGAGACACACAGGATAAATCTATATATAACAACCATGCTACCAGTGCGGATCTCCCAACTTTAGGAGAGGATTGTGAAGACCAGCCGAATGAAGCTTTCTATTTTAATGGCATAAATAATTATTTAGAAATTGAAAACATTCCACAAGTTAATGTTGCCAATAGTATAGAATTTTCAATCTCATTATGGATAAAACCAGAAATTATACAAAAAAATACAGGTGGGCAAGTCAATGACATCTTATCAAAATGGACAGCATTAACCGAAGAAAGTTATCCGTATGCTATAAGATTATACAATCACACTAACCTTAACCCCGGCTTGGTTTGGGCTGGACGTTATGAAACGGATAATTTGGCGGATACTGAATGTTCTCAATTCACCTCTGTTCTCAGTACCACAGAAGTTTTAGACAATAACTGGCATCACATAGTATTTCAAAGAAAAGAATATAGGTTAGAGTTGTATGTAGATGGTGATATAGAAGGTGTGACTGAGTACATTACAGAATGTAACATTCAAAATAACTCTAATATTGTAATTGGCAAAAGAACCTTAAATTCCACAATAGGAATGGTAAGACCCTATCAAGGAGGTATTGACGAACTGAGAATTTACAACAGAAGTCTAAATCAAGAAGAAATTGAGACATTAAGCCATAAAAAAGTTACTAATGTGAGTGATATACATTACAATAAAAACATAAATATCTACCCCAATCCTCTGGCTAATGATCGTGTATTCCATATCACAAATTTAGAACCACAGCAAATTGCCGAAATTCAGCTATTTAGTATTGATGGAGTGTTTTTAGAGCGTTTAAATCAGTATCAACTCCCTAAACATTTAACAGCAGGTATATATTTTCTAAAAATTCACTTAAAAAATGATGAAGCTGAAATCATCAAAAAGATACTTATTTCGGAATAACAAGACTGCTTCTAAATTAGCCAAAATGAAGTTCAAAAGGGTACACAAAAGTTATCCGTTTTTTTTTCGGATTCATGAATCTGCTTTACGAAAAAGAAGCGCAGGCAGGTCAAAAATCGGTAGCAAAGCGCAGGCCTGAAGCGCAAGAACGATATTTTTGACAAGCGTTTTTGCTTACTTTTTGGGCGAATGCAAAAAGTAAGTCGCCGAAGGCAATCATGGAATTACAGACCCTATTTTCGGCGAGGGATTCAGCAATATTTAAACCTATTTACCCCTAAACAAAGCAAGTTAACACCCAAAAAAACTTCTTGCTTAATTTGTGTACCCTTTTAAAAAATGAAACAACACTTTTTTGATTAAAAAAATGAAAATCAATGCTTTAGAACAAAATTGTGCTTGGCACTTAAATTTCTTATTTTTGCAAAAAAAAATAATCAATCATGCAAACCGTTCCCACTTATAAACCTAAACATAAAATCCGAATTGTTACTGCTGCCTCTTTATTTGATGGACATGACGCTGCCATTAATATTATGCGCCGCATTATGCAAGCCTCTGGTACCGAGGTGATTCACTTAGGACATAACCGTTCCGTTAAGGAAATTGTGGACACTGCCATACAGGAGGATGCACAAGCTATTGCCATCACATCTTATCAAGGGGGACATATTGAGTTTTTTAAATACATGCATGATTTATTAAAGGAACAGGGCGCGACACAAATTAAAATATTTGGCGGTGGGGGCGGTACTATCCTACCTAGCGAGATCGAAGAATTGCACAATTACGGCATTGCGCGCATCTACTCCCCCGATGATGGACGCGCAATGGGTTTGCAAGGCATGATTAACGATGTATTACAAAAATGTGATTTCCCTGTTGGCAATCACTTGAATGGTGAATTACAAAAATTATCAACCGACAATCACAAAGCCATTGCTCGGCTTATTTCGGCTGCCGAAAACTTCCCCGAAACAGCACAATCAACGCTTGAACTGCTGAAAAAATCCACCAAAACCGACAAAATCGTTCCGATATTGGGCATCACAGGCACAGGCGGCGCAGGAAAATCATCTTTGGTAGACGAATTAGTGCGCCGTTTCCTCTTAGATTTTAGCGACCAAACCCTTGCCATCATTTCTGTTGATCCCTCAAAACGCAAAACGGGCGGCGCATTACTCGGTGACCGCATCCGTATGAACGCCATCAACAACAAGCGAATCTACATGCGTTCTCTCGCTACCCGACAAGCAAATTTATCCCTATCCAAACACGTTGCCGATGCGTTAGACATCCTCAAAACAGCAGGTTTCGATCTCATCATTTTGGAAACTTCGGGCATCGGTCAGTCAGATACAGAAATTGTGGATTATGCAGATATGGCTTTGTATGTCATGACTCCCGAATATGGTGCAGCTACGCAGTTGGAGAAAATTGATATGTTAGATTATGCAGATGTTATTGCGCTAAATAAATTTGATAAAAGAGGGGCTTTAGATGCCTTGCGTGATGTAAAAAAGCAATATCAACGCAACAATAACTTATGGCATGTCAACCCTGATACTTTGCCTGTTTATGGTACGATTGCCTCACAATTTAATGATGCTGGTACGAATGAATTGTATCAGGTGATTATTGAAAAAATTAATCAAAAAACGGGTGTTAATTTTACTTCTAAGCAATCATTAACCAAAGGAATAAGCGAAAAAATATACATTATTCCGCCCAAAAGAGTGCGTTATCTATCAGAAATTGCCGAAAATAACCGTCAATACGATGTAAAAGTGCAAGAACAGGCTGCGATTGCTCAACAGTTATACAGTATTGAGCAAACGATAAAAAGTGTGCAACAATTAAATGAAACTAATGCTGATTCTTTAGTTGAACAACTGCAAAAAACCTATGAAGAAATCGCGCTTAACCTAGACGGACACAATAAACGCATTTTAGACAATTGGCCTAAAAAACTAGCTGCTTATCAAGCAGAAAAGTTTACTTATACAGTTAGAAATAAAGAAATTATTGTTGATAATTATACAAAATCATTGTCTCAAAATAAAATTCCAAAAATCGTTTTGCCTAAATATAAAGCTTGGGGCGACTTATTAATTTGGAATTTACAGGAAAATGTACCGGGGGAATTTCCCTACACAGCAGGTGTTTATCCCTTTAAGCGTGAAGGCGAAGACCCAACCCGACAATTTGCTGGCGAAGGCGGCCCTGAACGCACCAATCGGCGGTTTCACTATGTCTCTAAAGGCTTGCCTGCCAAGCGTTTATCTACCGCTTTCGACTCCGTAACCCTCTACGGCGAAGACCCCGACTACCGCCCCGATATTTACGGAAAAGTCGGCAATTCGGGCGTGTCCATCTGCTGCTTGGACGATGCTAAAAAGCTGTATTCAGGCTTTGATTTATCAGCGCGAAACACCTCCGTTTCCATGACCATCAATGGCCCTGCTGCTACTTTGACCGCCTTTTTCCTCAATGCCGCCATTGATCAGCAGTGCGAAAAATACATTCAGGAAAATGGATTAGTGGATAGTGTTCAACAAAAAATAGCAGGTATTTATACTAAAAAAGGAACAGTTGCACCCCAATATCAAGGGGATTTGCCAGAAGGGAACGATGGTTTAGGGCTATTGCTTTTAGGCGTTTCAGGCGATCAGGTTTTACCAAAAGAGGTGTATGAAAACATTAAAGCAGCTACTTTAAATAAAGTGCGTGGTACGGTTCAAGCGGATATTTTAAAAGAAGATCAGGCGCAAAATACTTGTATTTTCTCCACAGAATTTTCCTTGCGCCTCATGGGAGATGTGCAACAGTATTTTATTGATAAAAAAGTTCGCAATTTTTATTCTGTATCCATTTCTGGCTACCATATTGCCGAAGCAGGAGCCAACCCCATTTCTCAATTAGCCTTTACATTGGCAAACGGATTCACATTTGTAGAATACTACCTATCAAGAGGAATGGATATTAACGCCTTCGCGCCCAACCTCTCCTTTTTCTTTTCCAATGGCATCGATCCTGAGTATGCGGTCATAGGTCGAGTAGCGCGCAGAATTTGGGCAAAAGCGATGAAATATAAATATAAAGCAAATGAACGCTCCCAAAAATTGAAGTACCATATCCAAACTTCGGGACGCTCGCTACACGCCCAAGAAATCGGCTTCAACGACATTCGCACAACCCTACAGGCACTCTACGCCATCTACGATAATTGCAACTCCCTCCACACCAACGCCTACGATGAAGCCATCACCACCCCAACCGAAGAATCGGTGCGCCGAGCGATGGCTATTCAATTGATTATCAACCGAGAATTGGGCTTGGCAAAAAATCAGAATCCGCTGCAAGGTTCGTTTATCATTGAAGAATTGACGGACTTGGTAGAGGAAGCCGTACTGCTCGAATTTGACCGAATTACGGAGCGCGGCGGTGTTTTGGGTGCAATGGAAACCATGTATCAGCGCGGAAAAATACAGGAAGAATCTTTATATTATGAAATGCAAAAACATACAGGCGAATATCCCATTATTGGGGTCAATACCTTTTTATCCTCCGAAGGCTCGCCGACCATTATCCCCAAAGAAGTAATTCGCTCTACAAAAGAAGAAAAAGAATATCAAATTAAAATGCTAGAGCAACTGCATGATTTTCAGTCAGATAAAGCTCCTGAGCTACTCAAAGAATTGCAGAAAACAGCGATTCAAAACGAAAACATCTTTGAATCACTGATGGAAGTGAGTAAATATTGTTCGTTGGGGCAAATTACCAATGCTTTGTATGAAGTTGGGGGGCAGTATCGAAGGAATATGTAAGAGTTTTTTAGAAAGTTTCATAATAGTACACCACAAATAAAAATTCAACAACATTAATCTTTTTCTCCAAATACGTATTACAAAACTCCAATCAAACATACATCTTTATATACAAAACTGACCTTAACCATTGAAAAAGAAGTAATTCAAATCGCTAAAGCATATGCCGAAGAACAAGGGCAAAGTCTTTCTGAATTGGTAGAAAACTACTTCAAACTCATTACTGTAGAGAGGAGAACGATTGAACCAGAAAAACTTTCGCCTCAAGTTCAACGCTTGTGAGGAATTATTAAAACAGAAGAAAAATTAGATGAGTGTGTCAGAAATTTAGGGAAAAACAAAATACACGCTACTATGAAAGATGAATGTTTACTTTTCCAAAAAACAAAACATCCTTTTTTTATTGGCTTTGAGGAGCGACCTTGAAAGTTTTTGCGTTAAGCGCGAAAAAGTTTCACCGTCTTGATTTTTTGTTTCTTTTTTATCAAGCAAAAAGAAAAAAACCTAGATAATCCCAACACTTTTTAAATTAAAGGGAATAGCTATTATTATACGATTTCCCTCTTTTCTTGATACACTCAAATTAGATTATAAACAAACCTCACAATAAGAATTAACAAAAAAATAAAATCCTACACAATTAAGCAGTTAAACCAACACATTGCAAAAGTCAAATTAAACATGTACCTTTAGAGGACAAATAGTAAACAGAAAATTAGTATTCATCACAAGAAGCGATGTTAAACACTACAAACTAAGCATTTATTCAGCGTTCCCATCATCCAGCACTAGAGTTTACCTTATGTCTTTAAAAAAATTATATCAAAAAGTAAATACTCCCACTTCTCCCCTGCTCCTTTTTTTTCCCCTATTGTTAATGTACTTGCTCCTGCTTATGTTATTGGCAAATAATACGTTAGAAGGTGACGAAGGACGCTATTTTGCTTATGCTCAAAATCTTTTAAAAGGCCAATATGCCTTAACTGATGGAATTTTTCTATGGAATGGTCCGGGCTATCCCCTATTTTTAGTGCCTTTTTTATACCTAAATATCCCTATTTGGGGTATCACATTCGTCAATGCGTTTTTGCATTATTTTAGCATTTGTCTGTTTTACAAAAGCACACGCCTTTACGTTGAGCATCATCGTGCCATTTTATTTGCCTATATATTGGGTTTGTATTGGATGCCCTTCAAAACCATTGCTTCCCTCCTCACTGAACCCTTGTTTTTTTTCCTAATTAGTCTATTTACTTATGCTGTCTGTAAGTATTTTCATCTTCAACAACAACAAAAACCATCTACACTTGGCTTTGTAGGTTTGTCTATTTTACTCGCTTACATCATTTTAACTAAGGTTATTTTTGCTTATATTGTTCCTTGCTTGATTATTGTTTTACTTCTATTATACATTTTTTTAAAAAAAGAATTTATTTTAAAATCTATTTACATTTGTTCCTTAGCTATCTTCCTTTGCACACCTTATTTGTACTATACTTACACATTGACAGGTCAATGGTACTACTGGGGTAATTCAGGGGGGATGTCCCTCTATTGGATGAGCAATCCCCATCCAGAAGAGTATGGAGATTGGCAAAATGAGACTTTCACAACAGCAAAAGGAGTAGCAGGTGCTCAAGAAAAATTTCAAGCCAATCATCAACAATTCTTTAACCAAATAGCTACCCTAGACCCTATTGCCAAAGATGAGGCATTCAAAGAAAAAGCTTTTCAAAACATTTATAACCAACCTATAAAATATTTCAAAAATTGGCTATGTAATATTGGTAGATTATTTTTTAATTACCCTTTTTCCTATTACCCACACTCCCTAAGTACCTTTGGCAATATCCTTCCCAATATGTTTATTGCTGTTTTTATGCTCTTATTTTCCATTCCCACCATTCTGCAATTTTGGCGTTTGCCCTTTGCCATTCAGTTTTTATTGTTGTTTTGCTTTATCTATCTTTTTGTAAGTTCACTCGTTAGTTGTTACCCTCGCATGTTGTATGTTGTTGCCCCGATTATTTTCTTATGGTTATTTTATATAATGGATAAATTATTTATTATAAAAAGATTGTAGTAAAAAATTCATATAAAAACAATCCATTAATTGTCTCTACCTACTGTTTCCACAAAAATTGCTCATATTCAAACATCTCTTTTTGTATCCGTTTAGCTTCTAAAATAGCATCAGGTCCCCTTGCATAATCAGCGATACGGCGATCATAAGGGTTCGATTCTTTAACAATGGTGCTTTTAAAATGGCGTATTTCTAAAACATCTTGCCAACTTAAGCCCATCAAATTTTCCCAATCATATAAAGCTTCATAATCAGCTAGATAGGGGCGAAAATCGGGATAATAAGCCCAAAATAGTGCCTGTTGCCCTCGATAATTGCCGTTTTCGTCTACAATATTTCGGACGGGGGCAATGCCCAAAATACGCACGACCATCCGCGACAAACGGCTGTCAAATACCCAATCCTCTTTCACTTTGAAGTGCTTAATGCCCATCCAGTCAAAATGATTGATCACAATTTCTGTGCTTTGCTCAAACGTTATCGGATCAACTACAGTGATGGTATCTATGGTATTAACCAAAGATTGAAGGTCTTCATAATCAATTGGTTCTGTGAAACCATCATCCATAAAAATACGTGCATCTTTTTGATATTTGGCAATACTGAGCAGGACATTCACAAAAGGCTGTTCGCGAAAAGCAAAAAATTTATTCATGGGTTCACGTACATCAACGGTTCGCCAAATGCGCTTTTCCCATAGTACATCTGCCTCGCGAATGTATTGATAAGGAAGGATTTTTCGCGTGTTAGGAAGGTTGCTATATTGGCTACTATCTTTTTCACTTTTCTCGCTGCTAGGATAATAGCTTTCTTTTTGACTAGGATAGTAATAACTGGTATTGGGGTCGTATTCAACGCCTGTTTGCGCTTGTAAGGGCTGGATTAAATAAAAATGGTTAATGATTAATAATGAAACACCAAAGAATGTGCACTCTTTTAGATTCATAATAAGATATTTTTTTTAGTAATGCGGAAATGATAAACTGAACCATAAAGCCAAAGTGATTTTGTGCTGTACGAGGCGAAAAATATAGCCATAGTGGAGCTACGGCGAGGCTTTTCAACGAAGTACGGTGCAAAATAACAAAGGTGACTGGTTCAATTTATCATTGTAGAATTACTTATTATAAAAAGAAAAAAGTGTAATGATTGAGAATCAATAAGTGGATTTTAGGTGAAAAAAAAGCTGAAACAAGTGCTTTATAGATAAAGGTTGTTTCAGCTTAGAATAAAAATGGGATTAATGCTATTATTGTTTCCTTAATGAAAAGGATATAATTTTGTTAAATAAAATACCTAGAGTATGTTTCAAATATCAAGTTTTTCTACCTAACAGTTTGTGCTTATTTTAATAGCCCGTAGTTTCGTGATTAGTAGATCAGTGATTCGTTTTGGATGTTTTCTGTAACGAAGGCTTTAGCCATCATAATACTATAAAAATCAAAAGCTTATATCCATTAGGAAAGTTAAAAAGTGATTTATTTTAACTAATTTCTGATCGCTAATTTCTAACAGCTAAAGAGCAATTCTAGCAACAAAATGTTGGCAAGAAAATTAAACATACTACACTTAGAGACTTAAATAATGTTAGACTTATTAAAAAAACTAAAGCATTGATTTTCATTACTTTAATCAAGCCTAACATTACTTTACCTCATTCAAAGTAATTAGTGATTTCGTTGGTAAAAATAAGCAAATTATTGGACTCGCAAAATTATTTTCCAAAATTTACTTATTTCAAATCTTTGTCTGCTTCTAGTATGACCAAAGGTTGTGTTCCTTCTGGAAAAGTTCTTGTTTTACTCTTTCTGCTTCCATCAAAGCATCTGTTCCCGATGAGTAATCCTTAATACGGCGATCATATTCGTTGGATTCCTTCATAATATAACTTTGGAAATAACGCATATGTAACATATCATCCCAGCTTAGACGCTGTGCATTATTGGTTGCTTTAGTTACTTCATGTCTAGTAAGCGTCTCTCTTAAATCAGGATAATAGGCCCAGAACATAGCGTTTTGTCCTCTATAATTACCATTCTCATCAAAAATATCTCGGATAGGAGCAATACCTAAAACACGCACAATCATACGTCCACTTTCTTCGTCAAATACCCAGTCCTCTTTCAAACGGAATTTTTTCACAGAAGTCCAGTCGAAATCATTCCGAACAATTTCTTGTGTCTCTTCATAAGTATCAGGGTCTACCACCATAATCGTATCTACAGAACCCAACTGACCGCTTAATTCTGTTGTATCAATAGGTGTTTCAAAGTAGTCCTCTAAGAAGATACGTACCTTGCTATCTTTTTCGTGAATCGCACCTAATAATACATCAATCAACGGCTCTTTAGGATTAGAGAAAGCAATGTTCATTTTTTGACGAGTATCAATTACACGCCATACTCTTTTTTCCCAGAAAATATCCGCTTCTCTTAGGTGATCGTACTTCAATGGTTGCTTCTCAACTGCTGTAATTCTATCATAAATGCCATCTCTTGGAATTTCGACATTTCCAGCACCACCGCCGCCACCGCCAGCATTGGCAGTATCTTCATCACGGTAGCTCTCTTTTTTACCGCCACCTTTATTTTTATCAGGCTTATCATCTCGATAGCTCTCTGTATTGGAAGAAGTTTTAGTTTTTGTATCACTACCTTCTAAGGCAGGTTGTCCATCACCAAAAGTTTGATTTTCAGCAGGTTGCACTTCATCCGTAGGTGGATTTGCATTGAAATCATCATTGTTGTTGCCGAAATCATCTGCTGGTGCCGGTGGGTCGTCCATTGGCACATCATTCGGTGTTGGCGCATTGAAATCATCATTGTTGTTGCCAAAATCATCCGTTGGTGCCGGTGGGTCATCCATTGGTACATCATTCGGTGTTGGCGTATTGAAGTCATCAGGCTGCGTATTACCGAAATCATCTGCTGGTGCCGGTGGGTCGTCCATCGGTACATCATTGGGTGTTGGCGTATTGAAATCATCAGGCTGCGTATTACCGAAATCATCCGCTGGTGCCGGTGGGTCATCCATTGGCGCATCATTGGGTGTTGGCGTATTGAAATCGTCCGCAGGTTGAGTATTGCCGAAGTCGCTATCTGGAATTGGGTCGGTTGTTGTATCATCGCCACCTGATGGTACAGGGTCCTCGTCTGGAAAATCTAGGCTAGGATCGTAGGGTTTAGCATTAGGGTCTTCTTCTACTGGAAAATCATCAGGATTGTATTCGCTGTTGTCAACAGGTGGATCATCTTGTGCAAAACAAGTTTCTGGAGAATATAGGGTAAAACAGATTAACAAGCTTACAAATAACAATAATAGTCTCATTGTTGTTGTATTTAAGATTTTTTATTAGAAAAGGAATAAAGAAATGTTGCAGTAGCCAATCAAAAACCAGTTGCCTTTGGCATTTTATAGCTTTATCTTTCAATTGATTATCTCTACATTTCTAAATTTTTCCTATGATTAATTTGAAATAGGTTTTGATTAGACCAAAAACAAGAAGCGTTGGATTATGGTCAAACAGATAGGATTTTTTTCTCAAAACTATATTTATTTTTCCAAATACTTAATCTTACTGTTATTGAAGCACTTTTGTTAATATAAAGTAGCTAAAGCTCGAATAAATGACCTAAACCAACTATGATTGTTTTTTAGAAAACGCACTATCTTATTATAAATTGTGTAATAATGCTTAATTAAGTAGGCTAAGGATTAAGCAATAATGTTATCTTATTACTAAATTATTGATTATCAAAATTTTAGCAAAAAAAAGCACATCATTTCACACATCCTACCTAAATGTTAAAATTATTGCAAGCAAGTTTTTAGATTGGAAAAGAGGGGATATTTTTATTAGGTATAACTTTACATATAGATACCAGTATTCTATGTTGGCTTTTTCCAAACATAAAATACTGGCAGAGCTACGGTGCAGCTAAAAAACTGCATTAGATAGTAGTTGAAACTATACCTCTGTATTTTTCAACCAACATCTTATTTAAACTTATTAATTGGAATAGAAACTTGCTCAAATTTGTTTGTTAGCTCAATAATATTTCGATGCTGAAAACAGTTAAACAAGTTTTCTAAAAAGTGTAAAATTATTTCTGATTCATTCCTATATTTAAAGTCTGAGGGAAAATTGTTTAGGGAAAAATAGCGTTACCAGCCCTGTTACTAACCCAAAAGCCAGTAACGCCATTTATAATTAATTTCTTTTATTTCATTTTAATACCAAATGAACGCTTATTTTCTTTGAGCACCCATTGACATTGCATTCAGCATATTGCCATAGATGGTGTTCAAGGAAGAAAGATTGTTGGCTAAACTAGCCATTTGATGTTTGTATTTTTTGGTATCTTCTACAGAATCGTTCAAATTGTCAATAGCACTGGTTAAGTGACTATAGAATTTGTTCAACGCTTTCAAGTGGTTGTTGGTATCTTGCAATTCTAACTCATAAACAGCGTTTAGTTTCGCTAGATTGTCAGAAGCCAATTGTACTTGACTGTGGTATTTTTTGGTGTCAGTAGAAGCGGTTGCCAAATCATTAGCTACAGTAGCAGCATTTTGATAAGCAACTTTCACTTGCGATAAAGCTTTTGCTGCCTCTTTTGCTTGTTTCGAATATTCACTTGTTGCAGAAGTTGTATTGGCAACCTCGGATAATGAAGAAAGATTGTCACCTAAACTGTTTAAGTGTTTACCCAATCGCTTGATCAAATCTTCATTTACACCTGCACCTGATAAAGCAGCATCTAAACGCTGTGTTGTACCTACGCCAACTGCTCTACCGCCAACTGCTTGCATTTTACTACCGTAGTTATCCAAGCCCGGATATAATTTTTCCCAGTAATAATCAGTGTCTGGTGGGATAAGTGCTTGAACAGCAAAGATCAAGGCTTCCCCTACCATCGCATAAATCAATACAGTGTTTGCCCATGGGTGGTGAAGAATCTTCAACAGTGCGCCAATGATAATGAACGCAGCACCCAATCCAATCAATAAGTTTTTTAGATACTTAAATCCTCTGGTTTTATAAAAAGCCATAGCTTACTTAAACTTAAATTTAAAGGAATGAATTAATTATTTTTTACCTAAACAAATATATTCTTATATTAAAATTAAATGAGTTTAATTGTACGTTATTTAATAAAACTCACTCAAATTCTTTTGATTACACTTCCATTTATTTTTACATTTACATGCAAATAATAAATGATTCATTATTTCTTTCAAAAAATTTCGTGAAAATACTCATTATTTACGAGTTTTCACATTTTTTGTTCCTTATTTTTACTAAAAAAAAAAATGCACTTGTCAATGAGACGTTAATTAACCTATAAATAGGTACAAAAATTTGTTTTTTATTTTATAGACAAAAGATGAGAGACATTAGACATGAGATATAATACACAAGATTTTGTGTCTCTACTAGAATTTATCTCCCATAGAGCGACCTAAGAAGGTTAAAGCGCAACGGAAACCAATATAAGATTTTGCGGTATCCATATATTCCCAGTGACGTGTTCCTGTTTGTAGATAATAAGCAATATCTTTCCAAGAACCTCCACGTAATACTTTTCTTCTCATAGTTGGAGGGTCTTCGTCTCTAACATGATAACGGATGTCAGGGTTCATATCTCCATCAAAAAAGTAGCCAGCTTCGTAGAAAGCCGTAGAAGTCCACTCTGCCACATTACCTGACATATTGTATAAACCGTAATCATTAGGATGGTAAGAATCCGCTTTTACGGTATAAAAACCACCATCTTCGGGATAGTTACCTCTACCCGGTTTGAAATTGGCTAATAAACAACCTTTTCGGTTTCTTACATAAGGACCACCCCAAGGATAAGGTGCTTGGTCTAAACCGCCACGTGCTGCATACTCCCATTCTCCTTCAAACGGTAATCTAAACTCTTCGCCCATTGTTTCGCCTGTTTCCATCGCATGATCATTCCATAATTTGGTTCTCCATGCACAAAAAGCATCCGCTTGATTCCAACTAACACCCACTACTGGATAATCGTCAAATGCTGGATGCCAGAAATAGTTACGGGTCATTGGTTCATTATAGGAGTAAGAAAAATCGTGAATCCAAACTAGGGTGTCTGGATAGATAGGTTGTTCATACTCAATGATATAAGAACTACGCGCTGCATCTCGCCCTGTTTTACTAGCTGCTGCTTGCCAATTGTAACGGTCATATTGGAACGTCAATTGAGAAACATCAACTTCCTTTTTATTGTTGTAAACGTCATCACCTTGATAGAACATGCTGCCTAGTGCATCTGCGTCTTCAGAATCGGATGCCCAGTCAATATCATACGACCAGTCAATACGTTGATTGCCTTCGTCGTCTTCTTCGTAATGGTCTAGGAGTGTATGCCCTACAGAATCACGCACATATTGTACAAATTCTCGGTATTCGTTATTGGTTATTTCGGTTTCGTCCATATAAAAGCCTTGTATGGACTTGGATTTTGTCTGCTGGAAAAATGTGGCGTTCACATCTTGATCACTATTTCCTACATGAAAGGTACCAGATGGAATATAAACCATGCCATGAGGGTTGATGTGGTCCCACTTAGGACGCTCCATTACACCTGATAAGTGTCCGTTAGATGTTGATTTTTTGCTACCACAGCTCGCCAGAAAGAGGGTCAGAATTAGCGTACCAACTAATGCAAATCTTTTCATAAGGAAAAAAATTAAAGATATTTATTGTATTGATTTATTTGAAATATCTGTCAGTTGCAAAAATAACTTTTTTCAGGCTACCTACAAAAAACGGTCGCATTAGATTTAGCTTTCATTAAGCCCTAGAATTCACTCTATACTTCTTTTACTTCAATTATTTTACTTTAACTGCTTGTATTTTTAGAAGTATGTTTTTTGAGTGAATGGGAACAATCCTACAATCTGCGTACCAATTTTTATATTCTTGCCTATTTTTTATAAAAATCTTGGATTATATCTAGTCTTACCTCCCTTAGCAGGTAAAATATTTTTTAATTGGTAGTGTATCACAATTTCATGAGAACCTGATATAAAAGAGCGCAAATCTGAAATACCTATATCATAAGAATAAGTCAACATCCACTGCCTGCCAATATGTACACCTGCCATCAAAGCAACCGCATCAAAAGAGTCGGGTTGTAATCCTCTGAAAGCCGCACCTGCTTTAAATGTATTGTCATAAGTCAACCAAGCACCTACATCTGCTTGATGATTTTGCAAATCTGACTTAAACAATAACGAGGGGCTAAGTACAATATTATTGCCAATAAAAAAATCATAGCCGCCATTGACAAAAATATGTCTTTTATACTGTATCAGCGTTGAAGAAGGCTCTAATAAGTGTTGAACTGCAACGCCAGCGTACCCTCTGCCTATTGTTAGGTGAACACCTAGCCCCAAATCGGGCGTAAAATAGGAATCACTGTTTATAGGAATCAGATTATCATTGTGGTCAATGCCGCCATCTATATAAGTACCTGATGGTGTGCGTAGTTCACTACCGTTTAGGTTATGCTGTATAACACCAGCCTTTAGGCCAATAGCCAGCGTGCTACCTGTTCCTAAGCGCAACCGATAGGCGTAATTGATGTAAATGCTTGTGTTTCGTGCTGCTCCGAGCATATCATTCACTACATTCACACCAAAACCACTGCGAAATAATGGTATGGGTAAATGTACGCCTATAGATTGGGTAAGGGGTCGTCCTTCTAAGCCTAGCCATTGCGCTCGAAAAGCTCCTTCTAAATTGATGCCTTCTTTGCTGCCAACATAGGCGGGATTAAAGGATGTCTGATTGTACATATATTGGGTCCATTGAACTGCTTGTTGACTGTGTGCAACTTGCTGATTCCCAACAATTAAGCCAAGCGTGGCTATAATAATACTTAAAATGTACCTGTTTTTACTATAAGCGTTTGTTTGGATATAATATGAATGAATAGTGGTATATATAGTGTTTTTTTTCACATTGCTAAGGCTGTAGGACTAACTAATATTAGATGTAAAATATGAGACATAAGATGCAGGATTAAGTATCCTGTCTAATTTATTTAGTTTTTGTACAAAGGTATTTCTTGTTATCAGTGTTGATGTACATACAATAATGCAACTGTCTTTAGCAACTGCTTTCCCATCAACTAACGCAGAAATCATTGCTTTATTGAGTTTTCACATAAAATAGGTATAAAAAACGCCTAAAAATACACTTTTTTACGGAAAAAAAAGTGTTTAATTCAATTCTGTAACTAATAAAATGAATGTTGATGTTTTTTTTGACGTTTTTATTACCTTATTAGCACAATAGCCATGCTGTAAATGTCCAATAAGTATGCCATACTGACGTTTTTTAAGGCCTTAAGTTACTACATTTCGTTATTTGTTTCAAAGCCCAGCAACATTTTTGCTTCTGCTACTGTTTCCACAGGCATTTGACAGGCATAATTTTGGCAAACATACAACAAGGTCTTTCCTTCCTCAAAACGCTCTGTCAATAGTGGATATTGTTCAGTGCTACTTTCGCTTCCCATTAAGACTTTGTGTGGAAGAAAAAGTTTATTTACTTCTTGTGCCATTTTTTCCATTTCTGCCCCTATAATCGCAATTTCATAAGGTGGATAAGCCAAGCGAAGTAAACCATTTGCCCAACGTGCAAAAAAAGTTGGATGTTTTTTAACAGATTCTTCCATACTTTTAAACAGTTCAACGGCTTGTTTTGTGTAGGTTTCCTTGTCCAAAATCAGGCCTAAATGCAACAAATTATGTCCCATTGTAGCATTGCCTGATGGTGTTGCGCTGTCGTAAAACTCTTTTTTGCGAACAATCACATCCTTTTGTCCAATGGCAGTATAGTAAAAACTAGGCTGTTCAGGGTCTTTGAAATAATTCAATACATGTTCGGTATAACTTTCTGCTAAATCTAGTAAATTCGGCTGAAAATTAATTTGATATACATTTAGCAATGCTTCTATTAAAAAAGCATAATCATCTAGAAAAGCAGGAAACTTAGCTTTATCAGCTTTGTAAGTATGGTGTAGCGAAAAAACATCAATCCCTTCCTCTGTTTTAAATTTTTCGAGCAAAAAAGTCAGTGCTTGTTCGGCTCGCTGTTTGTAGGCTTCTGTTCCTAGTGCTTCATACGCCTTTGCATAGGCGGAAATCATTAAAACATTCCAACTCAAAATGATTTTATCGTCTAGTCCGGGTTTGATGCGCTGCTCTCTGACGGCAAATAGTTTTTGTTTACTTTTTGCTAAAAAATCATTGAGTTCATCAACCGATAAATTATTTTTTTGGGCAAATGTATCTAATTTTTCCAGCCTTTGTAAAATATTTTTATGCTCCCAATTCCCTTGTTCTGTAATGTCGTAAAACTGGCAAAATAAAGCAGCCTCCTCTCCTAAAATTTGCGCTACTTCCGACTTATCCCAAACATAAAACTTGCCTTCTTCACCTTCGGAATCCGCATCATAGGAACTGTAAAAACCACCTTCGGGACTGCTCATATCTCGGTCTATAAAGACTAAAGTTTGTTCAATAGTTTCCTTATATCGTTCATTTCCAGTGAGTTGGTAAGCTTCTGCCAATAGTTGAACTAAGAGCGCGTTATCATACAGCATTTTTTCAAAATGAGGCACTAGCCATTTTTTATCTACTGTATAACGTGCAAAACCGCCGCCAATATGATCAAAAATTCCCCCATCAATCATTTTATCTAAAGACAAAAAAGCATGTTGAGCGGCAGTTTCATTGCCTGTTAAATAATGGTAGCGCAATAAAAAAGCAATGGATTGTGTGTTGGGAAACTTCGGTGCGCCACCAAAACCGCCATCTTCTGTATCAAAATGAGGATGCAATTTATTAAATAATTCATCAATACTTGTTTGTTCGACTGCCTCACTATAATCTACCACAATAACGCTGCTGGCAAAGAAGTTTTTGTCGTGTGTAGCGGTGTGATAAGTCAATTGTTGGGCTTGTTCCTCCACTTTTGTGCGCTCGCTTTGATATAGCTTAATAATCCATTGCAATATTTGTGGCCAGCTAGGGCGGTTGTACATCGGTTGTGGTGGGAAATAAGTGCCGCCATAGAAGGGCAATGCATCGGGAGTGAGAAAGCAATTGAGCGGCCAGCCTCCTGCCCCTGTCAAGGCTGTTACTACATCCATATAAATTTGGTCAATATCGGGACGCTCCTCTCGATCCACTTTGATGTTTACAAAGTGCTCATTCATATAAGCTGCAACCTGTTCATTTTCAAAAGATTCATGCTCCATTACATGACACCAATGGCAGGCGGCATAGCCAATACTCAACAAGATAGGCTTATTTTCTTCTTTTGCTTTTTGTAGTGCTTCATCGCCCCAGGGATACCAATCAACAGGATTATAGGCATGTTGTAAAAGGTAAGGACTGGTTTCGTGGAGTAAGCGATTGGGAGAATGTTTTTTGTTGGTTGGTTGATTTTTCACAGTTATTTGGATTGATAAAAAAATAGCCTATTCAGTTATTGATTGAATAGGCTATTTAATTTTAGGTTGGTTGGTAGAAATAATTCATGAATTGTCTTTACGTAAATTGTCTCTACATCTATTTATTAACTACTTTTAGATATTTATCTATGGCCATAGTCATAGAAGGTGTTTCGGGAGCAGGCACTCGAATGTCTACATTTAGTCCATAATCTTCAACGCTTCGACAGGTAGCGGGACCAAAGGCAGCTATACGTGTTTTATTTTGTTTAAAATCGGGGAAATTATGAAAGAGTGATTTTAAACCTAGTGGGCTAAAAAACACAATCATATCATAGGTAATATCTTCTAAATCAGACAGATCGCAAGCTACCGTTTCAAAAATGGGTGCTTCTGTAAATTTAAAATTATTGTCTTTTAGGTAGTTAGGCAGGTCGTTTTTTCGACTAGGAGAACAAGGCAATAAGAAACGTTCGTTGTTTCTATGTTTTTTGAGAATGTCTTTGAGGCTTTTTGTAGATGCCCCTTTTCCTGCATAAAAGACTTTCCTTTTCCTAAAAAGAATAAATTTTTGCAAAAACAGTGCAATTGCTTCTGAAGAACAAAAATACTTTGTTTCCTGTGGCATTTTTACTCTTACATCTTCACAAATTCTAAAAAAATGCTTGATTGCATTGCGGCTCGTGAACACAACAGCAGAATATTCTAAAGGCTTGATTCTTGTTTTGCGAAATGCTTTCGCAGTAATCCCTTCCACTTTAATGAATGGTCTGAAATCAATTTGAATATTATGTTTTTCTGCTAAACTGAAATAAGGAGATTTGACATCTGGTTTAGGTTGAGAGATAAGTATTGAATTAACTTTGTTTACGCTTTGTTGACGTACCAATGTCTGCATAATTGAATTGATTGGATTTATACGATGAATTCCCCAACTAATTTATAAATAATGAGTAGTGGGGCTATTTCGAGCGTGCAAAGATAAACAAAAAAGTGAAATTTGTGAAATGCAACCACTTTTTTGCTAACAGATACTCCCCTATAATACCCATAAATCAACACTCCGACAGTTAATCCGATGCCTAAATAAACCAAAATACCTTTTAAAAAGGGGTAGGAAAATGCCATTAAAAATAAAACAGGTAGCAGTAAAATACTCAGGATTATATTTACTATTTTCAAATTGAATAAATAAAACTGAATGGTTTCTTGCACTGGCAATACCTTTGAAATTGCGTAAAGTGTTAGATAGCGTAGCCCGACCACTAAACTCACACCTACTACGACCAATAACATCAATTGAGCATCTCCTAAATAGGATAATTTTCCAAAGTAACGCAGCAATAGATATACAAACATGCTGAAAACCAACACTATATTGATGTTGAACAAGACTTTGGCAGGCAGTATTTGGTGATTATATTCTTCAAAAAATTGATTGGCTAGATTTTCATTACGAAAGGCATTGTAGACCCCTTTTAGGTAAGCTCCAAATGTATGTTTAATATAGGTGAGTATCAATACTGTAATGAGCAATCCATAGAAAATGGCTGCATTGTTTTGTTTTTGCCGAAGTGGTTGTAAATTGTAGGTTACTTCTACCCCTTCCTTCTCCTTATAGGCCTTATTTGCAGATGGTTCGCCAATAAAATCATTTGTTTTGACTACTTTTACGGCAGTATCCTCGTCCTCACACTGCGGCCACTCCAAAAGTTTCTGCAAAACAGGTGGTTTGCTCGCATCGGGGTCATAATCAGGCGCATACATGAGCTTTCCACTAGGATTTGCCAAGAGTAGTTGGCTGCACCCTATCCATAAAATCGTTAATAATATATAATACTGTTTTTTCACTAGTTTGACAAAGATACAATTTTTAAGTAATGGTAAAAAAATAAGTGTATAATTTAGCTATGAAATTGCTTTTTAGCTCTTTTAGCCTTTGCTGTTTAACTACTAGAAAGTAGATGTTAAATAAGTAGAAACTATAAATTAGTGCAATCGCAAGTTCATTTTTCACTAAAAAAAATACATAAAAAATCAATTATCAACTAATTACAACATTAATTTGCTTTTAAAAAATTAGTGACTTTTTTAGTGTGCAAATAGTCGAAATTATTGTATATTCCACGCTTTATTTACATTAGAAAGAATGGATTTAAGTGAAAGATAATAAGTAGTGTGGAGACAATTCATGAATTATTTTTACAGCAAATTGTCACTACCATCCAATCCCCCCCATTCTTTATTGAAAAAACGATACCGTTTTTATGTTAAGAAAATTGCTTGCATTATTAATATTGCTTTCTAGCTTGTTGTTCATCTATCAATATGTCTGTCATTGTACAGATAATGATTGTGACCAATTTTTGCCTCGTGAAGTAACCCAAAGATTGAGTTTCTTGAACGTCAGTGGTCAAAAAGCGGCTCAAAAGAATCGTGGTGCGGTAGATGCAGATAAAAACGACCAACAAAATACTGATGATGCTAAAACAGCCAAAAAAGACAGTATTCCTGTACAGCCATTAATTATTAAAGATGGCGGCGCATTGGTATTGCGCTTAGAAGGCGAAGATAATTTCAAATTTCCTACCTCGACTTCTACCCCTGTTATTAATGAGAAAGCAAAGCGAAATATTGTAGACTCGTTTAATAAATATCTGCGTGGCAACCCCCAAAAGGGCATCGAAATTATTGGTGGTTATGCGCGTAATGAAAAAAACGATACCGAACATGAAGATATTGGCATTGCACGCGCCGAATCCCTCAAACAACAACTCGTTATGGCGGGTTTGCCTGCAACTAAGGTACAAACAACCTCTCGCCTCTACCCTACCCCTAATATTCACAAAGATACCTTATTGGGTGGAATAGATTTTAATTTTATTAAAATACAAGAATCTTTAGTCATAAAAGATGAGGATAAAACCCTATTAGATGCAGAGGGACACTTTAAATTTGCCAAAAATACACATCGCCCGATCATGAATGATGCAGTTAATAATGGCTTAAAAAGTGTGGGTAACTACCTTCGCAACAACCCTAATAAAACGCTAGAAGTTGTCGGAGAATATACCAATGAGGAAGAAAATGATACGGATTTACCAAACTTGGGGATGGCTCGTGCTAACTCTATTAAAAAAATCCTTATCAGCACTGGCTCTCCTTCCGATAAAGTTAAATTAGGCTCTAAACTCAATCCTGAACTCACTTTTGACAATGATACCCTTTTTGGTGGCATTAGTATTACTGTTGCAACTACCGACAGTACCGCTACTGACTCAACAGGAGTAGCAGCAAAAACAGATAGCACTGCCACCGATTCTACCAAAACGGCAGCGAAAACAGATAGCACTGCCACCGATTCTACCAAAACGACAACAAAGGCGGATAGCACAGCCACCGATTCCACAAAAACGGCGGCAAAAGTAGATAATTCGGAAACAGAAAAAGAAGATACTACAAAAAGTGATGATAAAAAAGAGGACAAAAGTGGTGGCAAAAAGGTTGATGAAGTTGCAAAACAAGAAGCTGCTGAAAATGAAAATAACGCCAAAAAAACACCTCCTCCGCCTGCTCTTCAAATCAAAGATGCCGATCAAACTGTTAGTGAAAGTAGAGATGCCATCGGATTCGCTCCCTCTTCGGCAAAGCCCATTTTAACCAATAATATAAAACGTTCTTTGCGCGAGGTAAAGGCTTATTTGCAAAAAAACCCAAATCGCGAGTTGGTGATTTCGGGAAAATATAGTGCTGATGAGAAAAATGATAGTGGCAAGCCTAGTTTGGGCATCGCAAGAGCAGAGGCCATTAAAAAGGAACTGTTGAGTGTGGGCACACCTGCAAATAAACTAAAAACCAGAGAACAGCGTATTGCCTCAGTTGGCAAGGAAGATACGTTAACAAACTTGCTTGACTTTAACTTTAGGGTTAGTAAAAAAGTAGAAAAAGATTTACTAAATCTATCGCGTACCTTGTATTTTGATAAAGGTTCTGATCAGTTGAAATTGGATGCTGATTTGAAAAAGTATTTCAAAAATGTGAAAACATATTTAGAACAGACAACTAATAAGCGATTGCAACTTACAGGGCATACTGATAGTGACGGCGAGGAAGCTAAAAATATGGAATTGGGTAAAAGTCGAGCAGAAAAGGTAAAACAGGAGTTAGTGAAAATGAATATTCCTACGAAAAAAATTATTACCCTTTCCAAAGGAGAAAAACAACCCCTAAAGCCAAATACAACGGATGCAGGGAAAAAGGCCAATCGTAGAGTGGAGGTTATTATTAAGTAGTGATTAGTGATTAGTGATTAGTGATTAGTGATTAGTGATTAGTGATTAGTGA
>JAHDHV010000539.1 GCA_020631155.1 Bacteroidota bacterium
GTGAATGTCTATTTAAACAGTATTTTGCCATTCCCTAAATTCTTGACACACTCTACCATTAAAGTATTAGGAGTAATATCAAATATATCCCTAGTTTACCATTGTCAAGTTCTACTCTCTAATCTACACAATATCCAAAATCAACAGACGCAATAAGTTAACGGCAAGGGTTGTGGTTACTTTTACGTTCAAATCGCGGTTTCGAGCAAGTTGAAATTTTTTGGCTACTACGCGCTCTTTGTTGGCCACCGCCGCCCAAATAGTGCCTACAGGTTTTTCGGGTGTGCCGCCTGTTGGCCCTGCAATACCTGATACAGCTATGGAATAATCCACTCCCAAATGCTCAATCGTGCCTTTTGCCATTTCGCAAACAGTTGCTTCGCTTACGGCTCCTTCCCTGTCCAAAGTTTCTGCTTTTACGCCCAACAATTGTTTCTTTAAACGGTTAGAATAAGCCACAACTCCGCCGTCAAAATAGCGAGAACTGCCAGATATAGACGTTATTTTACGAGCAATCAATCCCCCTGTACAACTTTCTGCAATACCTAGTTTAGCATTTTTTTCCAAAAGCAACTCCCCTACTGTCTGTTCCAATATGGCATCATCCTCGCCAAAAGCGTATTTTGGATAGAGTATATTTTTAATTTGTTGGGCAAATGTATTGTTTTCTTCTTGTAATGTGGCTACATCTGTACCTCTGGCGGATAAACGCAGTTTAACAATTCCCAAAGTAGGTAAATAGGCGAGTTTAATGTGTTCAGGTAGGCTATTTTCTATTGCTTTTATTTTTTCGGCAATAATAGATTCGCCTAAACCAGCACACAAAATGCGTTTGTGTAAAATAGTAGGGGTATTAAATTGTTCTACCAAACGGGGAATGATAATTCGCGTCATAAAATCGCGCATTTCGTAGGGTACACCGGGCATGGAAATAATGGCTTTTTCCTTTTGTTGAAACCACATTGCTGCTGCCGTTCCTTTTAAATTTCGGATTACTTCGCATTTTTCAGGCAACATAGCCAATGACTTGACACTCTCCAGCATTGGACGGTTACGCTTTTTGAAATACGCCTCAATTTCTTCCAAAATATCCTGATGCAACACCAATTTACTGCCAAAATATTTGGCCAATGTTTCTTTAGTAATATCATCTTTAGTGGGTCCCAATCCTCCTGTAATCAGTACAATATCGGAACTTGCTAGGGCGGTGTCTAGGGCTTGTATGATATGGTTGGCACTATCAGAAATCGAAATGATTTCATAAACATGGACACCAATTTCGTTAAGACGTTGCGCCATAAAAGCGGAGTTGGTATCAATGGTTTGCCCAATTAAAATTTCATCGCCAATAGTAATTAATGTAGCTTGTATTTGAGACATATGTTTGTTGTTTTTTAAAAAATAATTTTTTGGACATAAGATTTGAGTAATAAACAAGGTAATCTATTCATTATCAAAATATTATAATAAAATTAAGTAGCATGTAATTTTGTTCACCTATTTGCTTGTTGAAAAAAAAATTTCTTTTTTTTAAGGATTTTTCACATTTAGATTATCTTACTAAATACAAGAGCAAAGTTAGTTAATTGCTTGCTTGATTTTCGCTTTTTAGGACTGCATTTTTTTTAGTATTTGATTTGCTACGCTCAAACTTTTTTTAATCTTCTTTTCAATGTTCACCTTACAACATTGACATTATAAACGAATAGCTTCAGGGATTTCATTTCTACTTACACATATTTTTATTCAAAATTAATGGATAATAACAGATAAGTATTTAGACATAAGATTTAAGACATAAGATGTGAGCTAATTAACTCACTATTAAAAACTTACGTTAAATCCAATATCCAACAGTTGTTTAATTTTGTCTAGTTACTTAGCACCTATAAAAATAGATGGGGTTAAAATGCTATATACCTACTTCACATCACTTTTTTTATAAACTAAAAAAACTTAACTACTATGAGAAGATTAATTTTTAACATTCTTTCAAAGTTTCTATTTTTGGCTATTTGTTTCAATTTTTCTTTATTCCAAATACAGGCACAAGATGGAGATATTAATAAACTCCCAGAAGAAAAGGCTGATTTTCCTATTGATGTAAGTCCTAGCCCTAAACCACAGGGTAAGGCAAAAATACTTTCTGATAGTTATATTTTTATCATCAAAGATGAGGTAGTGCCTTCATTTACCAGTAAATTTGCCAATAAAATACCGCAGTTTAAAAATCGGGATCAAAAAGCCAAAGCATTTGCAACACACAAGCGCAATGCCAAAAAGGTGATTATGCAAATTGCCAAAGACAAATTTGGTATCCCTCCTGGACAAGTTGCAGAAGTATATACAGGGACTATTACAGGTTTTACAGTAAAAAATGTGGCGAAAAATCGGGGAAAGGATTTTTTGAGTAAAGCCAAAGCCTCAAAAGAAGTTTTAGCTGTGGGCAATGATTTTGAAATGAGCATTAATCTAATTGCAGAAAATCCGATGAGTGCAGCCGAAAGCAAAGCCTTAACATTGGCGCAAGCTCCGAGTTGGGGAACCAATTACACAGGTTGGACAGACAAGACAGGCAGCCCATACTGGGCTTGGATAGTGGATACAGGGATTGACTTAAACCATCCTGACTTGAATGTAATGACAGGTGCTTATGCCAAATCCTGTGTTAGTTATACAACCTCTGCCAATGATGACCATAATCATGGCTCACATGTGGCGGGCATTATTGCAGCTAAAAACAATGGCTTTGGTACTAGAGGCGTGGCTGCAGGGGCATGGGTAGTGCCTGTAAAAGTTTGTAACAGTGGTGGAGGGTGCGCTTGGAGCGATGTATTAGAAGGCTTAGAACACATTAGTAAATATTCTATTTCTGGCGATGTAGTCAACATTAGTTTGGGCATGTCTCCGCCTAGTTGGTGGGATAATTTATGGAATCTCAGCCCAGCTAGAGCAGAAAAGGAAATCAAAGACCTTGCTGCATCAGGGGTTCATATGGTATTTTCGGCGGGCAACGACAATAGAGTAGCCAGTAAAAAATCGCCAGCGCGTATTAATTGCACACGCTGCTACACTGTTTCGGCGCATACCTATGGGTATAATATTGCTAGTTTTTCCAACTATGGCAACCCACCTGTTGATTGGTCGGCACCGGGCGTAGGCATCCGTTCTTGTAATCGCTCAGGGGGGTATACTTATATGGATGGTACTTCTATGTCTGCACCACATGTCGCAGGGATTATATTGGCAAATACCAATGGTCCTATTAACTATAATAGAAGATTAAATACAGATAAGGATTCGTCTAAAGACAAATGTGCTATTAAATAATTTGATATGAGTGCCTCAAAAATAGGTATGTTTCAAATCTTCTAGTTTTCAACCTAACAGTTTGTCGTTATTTAACAGTTCGTGGATTCGTGATTAGTAGATTAGTGATTCATATTTAGGCAAATTTATGGATAATAATTATTTTTAAGTGAGTTCTGTAACGACAGCTTTAGCTGTCATAGTTCTCCCAAATACTTAATGTTCATTAGCTCATGCATATTAAAATACTTAAAATTAATTACTGATTTTTATAAGCTAAATAGCCAAAAGGCTAAATAGCTAAATATCCATTTTAGAGACAAAGTGTTAGGATGATAATGAAACATGCCCAAAAAAAGAGGGATTTCATATAATAATTATTTATCTTAATCTTACAAAGTGTGGCTTTACTTACGTTTTTTCCTTTTTTTGTCTTTAAAAGGGTACACAAATTAAAACAATAGTTTCTTTGAATGTTGAGTTGGTT
>JAHDHV010000540.1 GCA_020631155.1 Bacteroidota bacterium
TCTCAAACTACAAAAAATCAACTTTTCCAGAATCTAAATTATAGTATGCTGGAACGATTTTTACTGTACCTGCTTTTACAGCATCACTAATAATTGAAGAACGTGCTTTAAGTGCTTCTACAGTTAATTCGGCGTTTTTCTTCACTATATCATTAATGTCTGCGCCTTCTCTACTTGCATGAAGAGCAGGAGTAATATGTGCCAATAAATGATTGATATTGTAGCCATTATCACCACCACTCGCAGCAGCTGTAACTGCTCCACAGCTTTGATGCCCCAATACTACAATAACCGTTGATCCACAGTGGGCAACTGCATATTCCACACTTCCAATTGAAGAGCTATTAGCAACATTTCCTGCCACACGCACTACAAACAATTCTCCCAAACCTGTATCAAATGCCAATTCAGGTACTACGCGGCTATCTGCACAACTAAGAATGATGGCATAAGGAGCCTGTCCAGAAGTCAACGCAGTTCTACGCGTGCTGTCCTGTAGCTGTCCATCTAATTTATCCGCTACAAATCTGTCATTACCTGCTTTAAGGCGATCTAAAATCTCTTGAATAGTCATTTATGTTTTACTTTTTACTGAAACAATAAAATATAAATTATTATTTTAAAAATAAAAAATACAATGCATGGATACCCATGACGTAAATAAGCGTCATTTTTATAGGTACTGTAAGTTGAAGTAATCAACTTATTATTCTAGAATTGCTAAAACGCCCTTTGACACTATCAATCCTTTAACAGTTTATACTTTTTAAGCAAGAAATTTTTGTAAGGTAATTGCCTTTCTAAGCCTTCTTGTAAGATTTTAATTGCAATAGAATCAATAATATGTATCAATAAATCTGCTTCTAAGTGAGCTTCTTTATAACCTAATTCTTGAAAAGCCTCTGTTAACCGCAACACTAAAGGTTTCATTTTTTCAGGTCTATAGTAATTATTATTCCATTTCAATATAAATTGCAAACGCCAGAAATTATAAGCTTTTTTATCTATACTGTAGGGCAATTCAATGGACTTTTGAATTACTTTTTTAGCATTTTTTTCTACAATTATAGGTATTAAAACTGTCTTTAAACGCTCTTCTGCCATTGCATAAATAGCATCTAGCAAGCCTTGTTTACTTTTATAATGGCTAAAAATTAGGCCTTCTGAAACCCCTGCTAATCTTGCAATTTTGCTAGTTGGCGTTGCATTATATCCTTCATTTGCAAATAATTCTAAGGCAGTAAATAAAATTTTTTTTTTTTATCCATTTTTTCAAGTGCCAAACACTAATTAATTGTGCACAATTTTGTTCTAAAGTATTGACTTTCATTATTTTAATCAAACAAAGAGTCTCGTTTAATTATTGTGTAGTACTTAACTGAGTAGCTACTCACAAAAGTAGTAAGAAAATCTAATTTTTTAGAACTACTAGCAAGAAATAAACAGCTTACCCTTCAAATGGTTTAGCAAATCACTTTTAAATTTTATTTTTTGTAACTGGGGGAGTAGCATTGTTGAGACTATAATCAAAAAAGGGCATTGAGAAAAAACTCAACACCCTTCAAGAATGACTGCTCTAAAATAGCTATAAATTATAGTAAAAAGACAAAAATTAGTTGTCAGATTCACTATTATCTACTTAAAAACATATTTGGGAAAATTAGCAAATTGTTAGTTGACTACACTGAATCAATTGATTATATTTTTTTTTCATTAAAGAAATAAGAATTTATTAATATTCTAACCAAAAATTTTGATTTTGTTTTAAATTTACAAAAAAACTACTTTGGATAGCTCTTTTTAGCTGTTCACAAATTGATCACATCTCTTTTTTATTCAATATCAATAACTTATGAATAATAAAATACTATTGGATATGCTAAAAGACAAAATCAAAGAGCATCCCAAAATTCTTCATCATTTTCCACCCTTTCCTACATGGACGCGAACTAATTATGAGATGCTTTCTAAACTGATAGCCAGAGAATTGGAGCAAACAAATTTAATTTCACCCAAAGAAAAAGAACGATTGGGCACGACTATTTCTAAAGCAACTTTAGAAAGAATTTACAAAAATAGATATGACATTAGTGAACCCTTAGACCTACGTAGGCAAAATACCCTTGATAAATTATCTGTTTTTATTGGTCATAAGAGCTGGCATGAATTTGTCAAAAGTGTAAGTTATGAATTGAAAACACAAAGTACTTGGTATTCTCCTATACAAACCGTAGAAAAAGCCATAAAAGCAGAATTTTCAGCCTATCAGAACCTACCACTGATTCAACTAACAGAATTGCAGCAATACTTTATCGCTACCGAATCGGCATATAAGCGAATTATTCATTTACTTTATAAGCATCAAAAACAACAATGGAGCATCAACAATCCTTATAATCCATCTACTTGTGAGTTGATAGATGCGGATATAATAAAATATAGGAAAAATGAAATTCATATAAGAACGGAGGAGTATTGGTATTTGCGATGGTTTGATAATAGCATTAATAAATATGCTTTTATTTATAATCAAAAAAACATACAATTATATATTTTGGTTAAAGAACAAGAGCGTTGGAAAGTAAAAGTAAATTTTTATGAGAGCAATAATGATGTTTTTATTGGTTAGTCTAGTAGTAAAAAAAATACACATAAAAAAATAATCATATGGATGTATTAGATACTGTACAATTAAATTTTAGTACCAAAAGCCTATGGCTACTGAACATTTGCTTGGGTTTTATCATGTTTGGAGTAGCTTTATCATTAAATGTAGATAGTTTTAGACGCATTTTTCAACAACCCAAGTCAGTAATATTGGGCGCACTATCACAGTTTTTACTATTACCTGCTTTCACCTTTTTGCTTGTTTGCATTTTGCAGCCTTCACCGAGTGTTGCATTAGGAATGATACTAGTAGCAGCCTGTCCGGGTGGTAATATTTCCAACTTCATGTCCCTACTTGCTAAGGGCAATGCCGAATTATCCGTCAGTCTAACAGCAATAGCAACCCTGCTTGCCATTATTTTGACACCGCTTAATTTCACTTTTTGGGGCAATTTATACGAACCTGCGGCAACCTTATTAAACAATATACACCTCGATCCATTGGAAATGTTTAAGGTGGTATTGTTGTTATTAGGTATTCCGTTGATACTTGGCATGTGGGTTGCCAGTCAGTTTCCGCGTTTAACACAGCGGATTTTACGCCCTGTTCGTTGGTTGTCTATACTTATTTTTGGAGGGTTTGTAGTGATTGCTTTTTCTGCCAATTTGGATATTTTTATCCATTACATTCACAAAATATTACTGATTGTTTTACTGCATAATGCAATCGCATTTATCATTGGTTATAGTTGGGGTGCACTTTGGCGATTGCCCGAAAAGGACCGCCGTTCTTTAAGCATTGAAACAGGCATACAAAATTCGGGGCTAGGCTTAATACTCATTTTCAACTTTTTTGATGGCTTAGGCGGTATGGCTATCGTTGCGGCATGGTGGGGGATTTGGCATATTTTATCAGGCTTGGCGGTTGCTTTTACTTGGTCGAAGGTTAAGGGATTTTAAATTGATGAGATGGAAGTAAAATGTTTTTTACTGATTGATTTCTTTTTGGATGTTTTCTATAACGAAGGCTTTAGCCATCATAATACTATAAAAATCATTCAAAAGAGTACATAAATTAAAGAAGTAGTTTTTTTGGGTGTTAACTTGCTTAGTTTAGGGGTAAATAGGTTTAAATTACTGAATCTCTCGCCGAAAATATCGTCTGTAATCCCATGATTGCCTTCGGCG
>JAHDHV010000541.1 GCA_020631155.1 Bacteroidota bacterium
TCCCAGCCCGGATCAACCCATGTATCAATGTAGACACGCAAAATAACCTCGCCCGTCAATAAGGGACGATAATCGCTGACATCCATCACCCAAGGCCAGGTCCAATCTGGACTAAAAGAACCGCCGTAAGCAGTGATAAAACGCATAATTTCAAAGTGTTCTGCCACCTCAAAAGGCTCATTCCAAGTCGTATCAATGCTTTCAATTTCCCCATTCATCATCAAAACTGTATCAATACTCGCAACCGTAGAATCATAGCGACCCGTAGGAATCAGCACATCCACATCGCCGTATCTATCCCAATCGTCACAGCCTGCGGAAGCGCAACCAATGGTAAAATTCATGATAATTTCTTTGATGTCTACATCCGCAGTCGGAAATTGAAAAGTATCTACTATTGCTCGGCGGTTTACATTCGTCCCCCAATTGATGTACATATGTTCTCGGTCAAAGGTATTGACCACCAGTTTATCTCCTTCTTTCGCTTGTGTATCAATGGGCAAAAACACATTTACCAACACTATAAGCAATAAGCTTAGAATGATTTGTGTAGTATTTTTATTCATATTCAATATTTTTTATAAAAAAAAGAAAAAACGTTTGTTTCTTGATGCTAGAAATTTAGTGAAAAAAATATTGATATGGTAGGAAGGGGGGGAAAAGTTTTTGAATTTGTAAAATTGTTGGATTCCTCACAAAACAAAAGGGGGAACCATTCCTACACACTTTTTTGTTTTAGTAAAAAATTAAAAAACGTATATTTGGAGCATGAGCAAAAAGTGTCAAGGTTTAAATAAAGATGGTTCACCCTGTAAACGAAAAGCAGGCAAAAACGGCTACTGCATTGGACATAGCAACCAAAAAGGCAGCGGCGGAGTAATTGAAAAAGCAAAACGCTCAAAAAGAATTGAAAATATAAGATTTGTTTTGACAACCGTTGCGCCAACAATTGCCATTCTACTATTTATTGCAAACTATCTAATTCCTTCAAATCTTTGGCAATCAATACCCTCAATATTTACGGATTCCTATTTTGATTCACCAGAAAATTTTAATGTACTACTGCTAAAACTACACCCCGACCGCAACTGCAAAACCGAAAATACGGACTATGAACGACAACTTTTGGAACGCTATAAAGAACTACAAAGAAAAGGAAATGCCCTACAAGCTGCCTTAGATACCCTGCACAACTGCCCTACAGATGATGAGGAAGCAGCAAAAATAGGGCAAAAATACCAAGCGGACTTAGTACTTTGGGGCTATTATGATGAAAAATGTATCGGAGAAAATAAGGTGCGACTGCGCTATACTTTGGTGAAGGATGTAACACATATGAAAGGTCAAAAAATCAATAAAACTGGTGACACCCAAATGCAAACTTTAAATAGTTTGGCTGATTTAAGCAAAGGCTATCTACAAAAAGAAGTGGATTATATTATTTTTTGGTCATTAGCAATGGAGGCTTTTGATAAAAGACAATTTCAACAAAGCCTAGATTTTTTAGCTCAAAGCAAAGCAGATAGTTGTGATATAAGTGTGGCTTTTTTACGTCAAAAATCTTATAAAGGTTTAATAAAATGGTCAAAAGCCATTGCTGTTCTGGAGTTTTTAAATAATCAATGTGCCATAGATAGCAGCAGTTTAGCCACTTCCTACAACAATCTAGCTACTATTTATTACAATGAAGGCGACTTAAAACAGGCTCTAAATTTTCAACAAAAAGCCATTCAAATTGATGAACAAATCTTAGACCCTAAACATCCCTCTCTTGCTACTTTCTACAACAATCTAGCACAGATTTATCAAGATTTAGGCAACTTAAAAAAGGCTCTAAAATTTCAACAAAAAGCAACAGATATTCAAGAACAAATCTTAGACCCTAAACATCCCTCTCTCGCTACTTCCTACAACAATCTAGCTACTATTTATTACAACAATGAAGGCGACTTAAAAAAGGCTCTAAAATTTCAACTAAAAGCCATTCAAATTGATGAACAAATCTTAGACCCAAAACATCCTGATATAGCTCAATCCTACAACAATCTATCCATGATTTATCAAGCTAAAGGCGACTTAAAACAGGCTCTAAAATTTCAACTAAAAGCAACGGATATTAGAAAACAAATCTTAGACCCTAAACATCCCTCTCTCGCTACTTCCTACAACAATCTAGCTACTATTTATTTGGAAATGGAAAAATTTTCATTGGCTAAAAAATATATAGATAAGGCAGTGGCGATTCTTCAATATAACTTTCCCAATGGGCATCCTGATTTGGATAATTCTTTAGATTGGCAAAAAGATATTGAGGAGGCTTTGCAGAAACGTAGTGGTGAATTTATTCGCCTAAATAATCAATAATTTATTCACTAAACAAAGCTGACAGCTAAAGCAGTCGCTACGGAAATTTCTAACAATTTAAACCTCCCAAAAATGGGAATAGAAAAATTGTTTTTTAGGTAAAAATAAGGTATATTGTCAATTGTAATTAATGTATAAAATTAGGTATCCATGAGTTCAAGAATACAAATAACAGCTGAAATTATAGCACGTTTAGAACAAATATCAGATGAAAGTTTAGTTGAATTACTTGATTTCATCAAACGCTTTGAGCAACAATCTAATCATACACAAATTTTATCTTTTGCAGGCATTTGGCAGGATATGGATGATGATTTTTTAGAAGATTGTACAACTAATTTATCCAATAGAAGAAATAACGATATAAGAAACTAATACCGATGAACCCAGTCCTTCTTGATACAGACATTCTGACCTACTACTTAAAAGGTGACCAAAACGTTGTCCAAAAACTGAAAGCGTATCTTGAACGTTTCCCACGCTTGAACACTTCTTTAATCACCAAATATGAGATATTGAGTGGGTTGGAGCATAAAAAAGCAAGCAGACAGATAACCGAATTTGAGTTATTTCTCTCTACGTCATGTAATGTACTCAATATAACAGCAGCCTCTATCAAAATTTCTGCAAAAGAATATGGCAGATTAAGGCGAAAAGGTATAGTAATTGGAAATTCAGATATTTTAATTGCTGGCATTGCGCTAAGTAACAATATGAGATTGGCTACAAATAATGAAAAACATTTTAAACACATCCATAATTTGCATATTGAAAATTGGAAGAAATAAACAAAGCTGACAGCTAAAGCAGTCGCTACAGAAAACAAAAAAAGCCAATTTAACACACCTTTCAAGCATATTAAATTGGCTTCTAAAAAAGAAAAAAATTATAAAAATAAGTGCCAAGCACTATTTAATTGTGCACAATTTTGTTCTAAAGTATTAGAAATGAGAAGTTTAGTCTTTTACTATTGTAACGTTAATTTTGTCTAGGTACTTATTTTCACTTTCAAATTCATTTACTAAGTCGCAAAGGAAGTACCACAACCGCAGGTACTCGCTGCATTGGGGTTGTTGAACACGAAACCGCGATTATTCAGTCCGTTTACATAGTCTACTTCCATGCCGAGTAGGTACATGCTGTGTACTTTGCTCAAAAATACGCGCAAACCGTCTATTTCAAATTCATCGTCTTTGTCTGTTTTGGCATCGAAACCTAAGATGTAGGATAAGCCCGAACAGCCTCCACCTTTTACGCCTACTCGCACCCCATGATCGGCAGGGACTTCTTTTTCGTACATCAAGGTTTTTAATTCATTGATGGCTCCTGCGGTGAATTTTACGGGTGCTGTGTCAAATATAGTGGTTTTAAAATCTTGTTTTTGATCGCTCATAACTGTATTTAAAATTGTTGTATTTAAGATGTAAGA
>JAHDHV010000542.1 GCA_020631155.1 Bacteroidota bacterium
TTTATCACTTTTTCTTAAAACTTTAAACTTAATGTAATGATGAAACAAATCATCTTTCTAGCAGCTATTTTATTCATTAGCTTTTCTGTACAGGCACAGACACAATTAACTACCTATGGTATAGGTGCAGGAACACAAGGCGACTATAGTAGTTACTTTGGGGCTTCTGCAGGTAGAGTATCAACAGGTCTCAACAATACTTTTGTGGGCAGATATGCAGGTTATAGAAATACTAGTGGTGAACGCAACACTTTTTTAGGAGTGAATGCAGGTCAATATACCTCAACAGGTCATCGCAACACTTTTTTAGGAGTGAATGCAGGTCTTAGAAATACAAGTGGTAGCTATAATGTATTTTCAGGTCATGGTAGTGGATTATCCAACACAACGGGTTCAGGCAATATTTTTATAGGACATGCTAATGGCTACAAAAACACAACTGGAAGTTACAACACTTTTGTAGGCAATGGAACTGGTTATTACAATACAATTGGAAGAAATAATACCTTTTTAGGTAAACATGCAGGATTTTACAACACATCTGGAGAGGAAAATACTTTTGTAGGAAAAGACGCTGGAAAACAAAATACAACAGGCGGTGACAATACCTTTGTAGGAGTAGCTGCTGGAAATAGTAATACAACAGGCTCAGACAATACTTTTCTTGGAGAAGGCGCGGGCAGTTCTAATACAACAGGAAGTTACAACACATTTACAGGCCAAAATGCTGGCTTTGATAATACAACAGGCTTCTACAACACTTTTATTGGGTTAAATGCAGGTAGATATAATACAACTGGTCAACGCAATGCTTTTCTAGGTACCTTCGCAGGTTTTAATAATACAATAGGTAATTATAATCTTTTCTCAGGCCATAGTAGTGGCTATACCAATACAACTGGTACACACAATGTTTTTATAGGGCAAATAGCTGGTTATAAAAACAGCATTGGTAAATACAATACTTATCTCGGATTTGGTGCTGGCTACAATACTACTGGTAGTAGAAATGTATTCTTAGGTTACCAAGCAGGCTTTAATGAAACAGGAAGTGACAAACTCTACATAGACAATAGCAATACAAGCACACCTTTAATTCATGGTGACTTTGCAACAGATGTAGTATCCATTAATGGACGAATGCGAATAGGTAATGTAACTATGCCAACAGGTTATAGACTATATGTAGACGAAGGTATTTTAACCAAAAAATTAAAAGTCGCTAATCCGGGTAGCCTTCAATGGGCGGATTATGTTTTTGAAGAAGATTATGATTTGAATACCGTTGAGGATGTAGAAAATTTTATCAAAACCAATAAACATTTGCCGAATGTGCCTTCTGCCAAAGAAGTAGCTGACAATGGCATTGATGTAGCTAAAATGGATGCAACGCTTTTACGTCAAATTGAAGAATTGTGGTTGCATGTGATTGAGATGAAGAAGGAGAATGAGATGTTGAAGAAAGAAATGAATATTTTAAAACAAGCACAGAAATAAATCCCTATCATTCATTAAAGCAAAATTTAATTCAATCTGTAAAAATAGTTTGTAATTAAAATAGCTTTTAAAAAAAATAATATGAAGGATATAATCAAATATTTATTTATGATGGGGATTTTACTAATTTGCATCCCATCTATAACAAGCGCACAAGACTTGATCAAAAACACACAATTAGGTCTAAATGCCCCTAGTAACAACTCTGTTAGTAATCGAATTGCCCAACAAGTTGCTGAAGCACAAGCTAGAGGTAAATTTCAAACAGTTTCTTTATTTGAATTATCAGGTCAAGAACTGCGTACAACACATGAAAATTACATAACCGGTCAGGTATATCTTGACATACAAAGTACCGCTTTAGAAACTTTTTTTAATGCTCGCTCAAATACCCTTATTTTGGATATTCCTGTCAACGCTCGACAAAGTTTTCAATTAGAATTAGTACAGGTAAACATCTTCGCTCCCGATTTTCAAGTGGTAACAAGCGATGGAAATGTATTGTATGATACAGAGGATATTCCGGGGGTATTTTATAGAGGAATTGTAAAAGGGAATCCCAACTCTATTGCTACTCTAAGCGTATTTAAAGACCATATTAGAGCCGTTATATCAGATGATTATGGAAATTATGTATTAGGGCAAACAACAGATATACCCAATACCTACATTTTATATAATGATAGATACTTAAAGCTTGCAAATGAGTTTGAATGTGATACACCAGATGATGATACGAGATGGATAGATGAGCAAATACCTAATTATGAGCAAAACAGAGATGCTCCTACTGGCAACTGTATTGATATTTACATAGAAGCTGATTATGATACTTATCAAAGCTTTAATAATAGTACATTTAATGTAACAAACTATGTAAGTGATTTATTTAGCCATATTTGCACAATATATGCTAATGAAAGTATTAATATACAATTATCTCAATTATTTATATGGACTTCAATAGATCCATTCGCATTTTTACTAGATACTGAAGCAGTACTAGATACTTTTGTGCAGAAAAGACAAGTATTTAATGGAGATTTAGCACACTTAATCTCTACAAGAAGACTTGGTGGAGGTAGAGCACGTATTGATGTTCTTTGTAATGCTAATGATGGGGATAATACAGATATAGATGAAGCTCATGCTGTTAGTGGTAATCTAAGGGCAACAATTTCAGGGTTTCCAACTTACAGTTGGGATATATATGTATTTGCTCATGAATTGGGACATAATTTTGGTTCCAGACATACTCATGCTTGTGTATGGAATGGAAATAATACGGCTATTGATGGCTGCGGTAATTGTCAAGAAGCTGAAATTTTTATTAATTCAGATCCAAATCGTTGTAATGCTTGTCCAAATCCCGGTTTACCTCCAGCTAATACAGGAACAATTATGAGTTACTGCCATGCTCGCCCAACTGTTGGCATCAACTTTAACAATGGCTTTGGACAACAACCAGGCGATTTAATTAGAGACCGTTATAATAATGCCGACTGTAAAAGTCCTTGTGGTAGTAGTGACAACTGCCCCACCGACTTAACCCACTCTGGCACAATATCCCCTGGTCTATATGAAGCCTCCAACTCCATTGTTTCAACTGCCACAATTGGAGCCAATCAATCTGTAACTTATGATGCTGGTGGCTTGATTTGCCTAAATCCGGGCTTTATTGCAAATTCTGGTAATCGTTCCGACTTTTTGGCGCACATTGACGGCTGTGATGGTATGCGTGTGCCAAATGGCTCCAAAACAGTTGAACCACCAGCTATAAGCTTTGCCAAGCAATCAACCATTGAAGATAGCTCTAAACCATTAACAAGCATCAAAAACATCCCCAACCCATTTTCTGAGCAAACAACTTTTCAATTTGAACTGCCCGAAGCCAGCAAAGTACATTTAGAAATTTACGATGTTTCTGGAAAAGTAATTGCTGTACTCATGAATGGAGAAATGGTAGAACAAGGTCAACATCAAATACAGTTTGACGCTGCTGACCTCCCCAATGGTGTATACATCTACCGCCTTTCTACCGAACAAGAAAGCATCACCAAAAAAATGGTGCTGAGACGCTAAATTATTTTGAGGTTTGGAAGGTTAAAAAGTTATAAGGTTATAAAGTTTTTTTCAATATGACCTAAAATCAAAGCCTATTTAGCCCAAAATCATTTAGAAACCGTTTTGATAAGTACTACACAATAATTAAACGGGACTCTTTGGTTGATTAAAAAACTGAAAGTCAATACTTTAGAACAAAATTGTGCACAATTAATTA
>JAHDHV010000543.1 GCA_020631155.1 Bacteroidota bacterium
AAAATACTGTTTAAATAGACATTCACTTTTCCCAAAAATAAAACATCACTTTTTTCTTCATATAAAAGAGCGACCTTGAAATTTTTTTTGTTATACGAAACCCCTCTTTTTCTGACACACTCAAAAGAAATAGTTTTTTGGATAAAAAAAACAAAAATAGATATTATGCGAAATTACCATCTCCCTAATACACTAAAATAACAAACATACACATGAATTATATTGTATACGATTTAGAGGCCACTTGTTGGAAAAAAAAGCCTAAAGATTTTGTGAATGAAATCATTGAAATTGGGGCAGTTAAAATTAATGAGCAAAGGAAAATTATAGATACCTTTGAGGCTTTTGTACGCCCTGTTGTACATCCTATTCTTTCTGATTTTTGTACCGAACTAACTTCTATTGAGCAATCACAAGTAGCTGATGCAGAGGGTTTTAAAGAAGTTATTAGCAATTTTAAAAACTGGATAATAGACAATGGACAAAACAACTATTGGCTTTGTTCTTGGGGCTTCTATGATAGAAAACAATTGGAAAAAGATTGTTTATTACATCAATTGCCAGATGCTTGGGTTGGCCAACATATCAGTATCAAACATCAATACCAAAGAGTGAAAGGTCAAAAACGCCCGATAGGTTGCAAAAGTGCGATAAAACAAGAAGGCTTAACATTTGAAGGTACTCACCATCGCGGTATTGATGATGCCAAGAATATTGCTAAAATATTCTTAAAGTATTTTGATGACTGGATTTTTAAAGCCGAATAAATATTTTTTTGCTTAACTCAATAAAAGTGTTTATTTTTGATAAAAACTCTTTGATTTATTTGTACTACTATGGCATATACAGATTTCACCCTTTCTATTTTACAAAAGAAATTCAAGATAAATAATAAATTTTTTCCTTTATTTGAAAAAAAAGATATTCAACCAATAGAAGTAAGTGCTATTTTACAACAGCAGTTAAATGAAGCAAAAGAGTTGCCTATCAAAAGTGAAAAAGCACGTTCTGAGCTAATTGTTATGCCTATTTTGATGGAATTAAGACGTATAAATAATAAATTCTTTACTATATACTCAGGAGATACCTTAATTGTAGACAAGGCGCAAGGCTTAACAGGAGAATGTGATTTTATCTTGGCAAAAGAAACAGGTTCTTTCTCAATTAATGTACCCATTATCAGCGTTGTGGAAGCAAAACGGCAAGATATGGAGATGGGAATTAACCAATGTGCAGCGCAATTGTATGGTGCACGCTTGTTTAATCAACAAAATAACGTGCCTTTAGAAATACTATATGGTTGTGTGACAACTGCTGACAATTGGAAATTTATGCAAATTAAGAATAACTCTATATACATTGATCAAAACACCTACTATAAAAGTGATGTAGGTTTAATTCTTGGCATTTTTAAATACATTATTGATTATTATAAGTCTATATTGAAATAACGGCATGTTTCATTTTCTTCCTAACACTTTAGTTCTGAGATTGCCTTTTAGATATTTAGACTTTTGGATTTTTAGCTTTTAAAAATTAGCGATTAGAGATCAGAAATTGAAATTTATCTTCCGAATTCCATTCAATATATAAGCCACTAATTATCAATTATTTACAAGAACAATAACGATTGAATCCGTCATTACAGAACTCATTCAAAAAGAGACTAAAAAACCCAAAAACGAATCACTAATCTACTAATTACGAATCTACGAACTGTCTAGATAAGCAAAAACTATTTGGTTGAAAAGCATGGCACTTGAAACATACCGAAATAACATTCACAAAAAAAAACCATATAAACATATATATACAAAATGGCTTCTCGATCTACAAGAAAAAACATCGCCCTAGATACCTTATCCAGTTTAGAGCAAGGATTTTACCAAACTAACACAGGTCAACACATAAAAATTAGTGAAGCCCAACATTATGCCTTGTCTAATACCCTACTCTATACCCCTAAGCAAACAGACCGCTTGCTGGCAAAATACAATTACCCAAAAATTACTGCCCAAACAACTTTTCAAGTCACTGCCGAAACCACGATGGACTGTGTAAGACGACTAATTAACGAGGGTTGCGAAAATGTGGTCTATTTAAATTTTGCTTCCGCTAAAAATGCAGGTGGCGGCTTTCTAGGGGGCAGTCAGGCGCAAGAGGAAAGCATCGCAAGGGCTACAGGTTTATATCCCTGTTTGTTGCAATGCCCAGATTACTACGGCCAAAACCGCCAAACATCCTCCTGTTTCTATACCGATTATATGATTTACGCCCCCCAAGTTCCAATCCTTAAAGATGAAAACGGCAACTATTTGGACAAATTGTTGACGGCTTCTGTCATTACGGCTCCTGCAGTTAATACAGGTGTTGTCAAACGGCGAGAAGTAAAACGCCTTGCTCAAGTGCCTGTTGTTATGAAGCGAAGAATGGAAAAAGTCTTGGCCATTGCCTGCCAACATCAACATACAACCCTTGTGCTTGGAGCTTGGGGTTGTGGCGTTTTCCAAAATGATCCAGAACAAGTTGCCCAATGGTTCAGGGAGGTAATTGATAAACATTTTTTGGGTAGTTTTCATCAAATTGTATTTGCCATCTATGCTCGTCACTCGCGATTCATTGAGCCTTTTCAACGAGTATTTAGTTGATTTGATTATTAGGTTATTTTTTATTTTGAAATCTCTACATTTCCCGTATCATTTTGTTATTTTTGGTGATTAACTACTTAGTTAGACATAAAATTTAAGACAGGACATGTGAGATAATTTACTCACTTTCAAAATTTTATGACAAATCTAATGGTTGTTTAATTTTGTCTACTTACTTATTAACCCGACAATAAGTAATGTGAAAATAACGAGTTGTATCACAAAGGTAACTGCTTTAACTTATTATTGTAGAATGACTAAAAAATAAAATATCCAGATGAAAAAAAAGAAAAAAATAACTTTATCTAACAAAAATATGCCTAAAAATGAGTATGATGCTCGTATTATTAAGCGCATGTATGTAACAAATCCTAGCCTGCAATATTTGGTTTTTGTTCCACTTATCCTAATAGTATTGGCATATAGTTTTTTTGTGGCAAAAATAAGTTACTGGAATTTTTTGTTAGGTTTTTCTGGAAGTATTATATTCTGGCCAATTTTTGAGTACAGTACACATCGCTATTTTTTCCATGCTAACCCTAAAAATAAATGGTTGCGAAAGGTACTAGATAGTGCCCATTGGGCGCATCACGAATACCCTAAAGACAATAGAATAATGCTGATAAATCCCCTCGTAAGTTTGCCAGCAGCTATAGTGGTCTATGTGCTTTCTTATTTTCTGATTGGTCAATACGCTCATCCATTTATTGCAGGTGTGATGGCAATTTATTTATTATATGATTGGTTTCATTTTGCATCCCATAATAAAAATTACAAAAACTGGTGGTTTCAATTAATGAAGCATCATCATATGAAACACCATTATCAAAATCCGACCAAGAATTATGGTTTTACCTCCACCATTTGGGATAAAATTTTAGCTACCGAAATTGAAATTAAAAATAAAGAAAAAAAAGAGGTATCTGTTAGCAGTGCTGACAAATAAAAATTAAATTCACATACAACATTTTCATCTTTTTTTTTATTAAAACAGAGTGACCAGAAAAAACTTTATTAAAATTTTCGGACTAAGTAAGTGAGCAAAATTAAACGAATATTGGATATGTTATAAGTTATTTCAAAAGGGTACACAAAAGTATTCACTTTTTACTAAGTACTTTTCTAGCCA
>JAHDHV010000052.1:0-11603 GCA_020631155.1 Bacteroidota bacterium
AGCTAAAAAGCTAAAAAGCTAAAAAGCTAAAAAGCTAAAAAGCTAAAAAGCTAAATATCCAAATACGCCCTTTATAAAACTACAGAGAAAGTACACTTTAAAATCGCTTATGGCTGACATTATTATTACACTTAAAGATAGCACTACTGGCAAGGAGGTTGTTGTAGAACTACCTGATAATGTGCCAATTAAAACGCTATTACCACAAATTACAGAAGGTTTAGGAATTGAACATGCGGAGCAGCGTCAGCTTCAAAATAAAACGCAATCGTTTGATTATCTGGAAAATGATACGCTCGCATCGAAAAGAACCAATGCCAATGATTTGTGTATTTTAAAATATGAAACCATACAAGGATGGGTCGAGCAAGAGACATAAGGCTGATAGGCGATTACAACAAAATTATACAATTAGCAAATCAATGCCCTTATTTTAGGGTGCGCCCAATTAAAGGACAGCCGCCAACAAATTACTTACTGGAATTTTCGTTGACGGGCTATATTGATGCTGACGGACATACTTCGAGTATGCATAAAGTGCGCCTTACTTTTCCCGAAAAATACCCCTTTTCGGCACCGCCAAAATTTTCCTTTTTAAATGGACTATTCCACCCAAATGTTTACCGTAATGGAGAGGTTTGCCACGGCTGGTACCTCAACAATTGGAATCCGTCTATCCATATTGACGATTTGATTTTGGATATTGCGAAAATGATTTGCTTTAAGCAAAATTCCTACAACCTTAGCAGCCCTGCCAATTACAGTTGCGATAGGGATTGGATTGCTACCCATGCGATTCCTGCCGACTACACCAATTTGGAAGCCTGTTTATCTACGCCTACACCTAATAACGAAGCCCCTTCCGCCAATACAACAAGCAGTTTGCGCCCTGTGAATCCCGTAAAAATAAAATTTCATTCGCCACAATCATCTCCCTCCAATAATCATCAAAAGGGTACAATGCATAATTCGCCTTTCAAAATGCGTATTATTAAAAAGAAGTAGGTGGATGTTAGCTTAGAAGTTAGAATTTAGAGATCAGAAGTTAGAGACATTAAAAATCAACTATTTGAGTACTGTGTTATAAATTTATTGATAACTTTGATGAAAGTTAATAAAGTGACTGATAGATATTTTATTTAAATGAATGCTTCATCAGGGAGAGCTTAAGTTGTTTGCAATCAATACTTTAGAGTGAAATAGTTAGCCAATAAATAGTACATAACACTTTTTAAATAAAAATATTTTTATTTTTTCTTGTAAGATAAAAAGCTAATATCTGACTTCTAATAGCTAATAACTAAGTTGACCTATGCGAATCATTAAGGAAAAAAAAATCACACCAATTACCCTAGAATTGCCACAGCAGAATAAGGATTTTTTTGAGGTGCAACAAGCAGCTACAACGCTAACCAATGCAGAAAATCCGCATTTGATGGTGTTTATGCATCAAAAAGCATATTTATCTATTTGGCAGCACATTAAATTGGATTTGAAAAATGAATTGGGGGGCGCAGTGATTGGATATTATGCACAAAGTCCAACAGGTCAACGTTTTATACTGATTACCGACATCCTGAATCAGCCGATAGAATACCATACCGACCCTACACTTTTGCGTTTTACTACCCAATTTTACAACGATTTAGAGGCTTATATGGATTTTGTCAATCTAAAATATCCGCATTTGCTTCGATTAGGTTTGTATCATACCCATCCGAGCTATGGTATTTTTATGTCGCGTACCGATGTCAATACCTTTAAGGGTATTTTTAAGGATAAACATCAAATTGCGCTGATTGCCGATCCTGTGCAAAATGAGGATGGCGTTTTTATCTGGGAAGGGGATGAAATTTCTAAAAAAACAGGTTACTTTTTATACGATTGCCAATCTCCTGATTATCAGCCGCATACTGCACCTACCAATAATGAATTTCTAGCTAAATACAATTTTCAAACCACCTATAACGGGCAGCCGATGGTATCGCTTGATGCCACACAAATACCTGCTAATGATGGGCAGCAGCCTCAAAGAATCATCAAAGAGCGATTGAAAATTGGCCATATTCCAATTAAAAAGAAAGAACCTGAAAAATTAAATTTCACTTTAAAGGACTATGTGCCGAGAATGTGCCCCTTATTTGATGTGCATTACCGCAATCAGGAGGTAAAATTGTATCGCTATTTTCAGGCTTTGAAAAAAACAGTTCCACAAAACGAATATACCTATCTTATTTTTTTTAAAGAAGCAATTAAGGAAAAAATAGAAGAATGTCTGCAAGTTCGACCAGCAAATACGCCTTTATTGGGCATTTTAAAAGGGCGTTTTTTTTATGATAAATTAAAAGACATTTATTTTATTGATTTGTACGATGTGGTGTTTGAAGAGCCAACCGAAGATATTTTTCAGTTTAAATTTATCGAAAAAATGGTGCAAAAGCATCAGCAAATAGACTATGATACCTTTGGATGGATAGCCGTCAATCCACATCTAACCAAAGAGGTTTTTCGCTATACGGAACGCCATCAACAGGTATTTTCCCACAATTATAATCTCGGCATCCTCAGCCGTCCAAGTGCTGATAACAAACTTGACCTACACAACAGCTATTTTGTTGCCTATAATTTTGACAAAAACGCTCCATTTGACTATTTCAAACAATTGTTTATTTACAAAAAGGTGTTGTGAGACAGGAGACGTGAGATATGAGATATGAGGCTATAGACTGTAAGATGTTTATTGTCAAAATGTTATACTGGAGTTGGGTGTTATGTCAGCAATTTTTTATTTTTCATTATCAAATAATCTTCAATATCCAAAATCAAAAAATTCTTATGTCTTACATCTAGTAAAAATGCCGTTTTTTTACCAAAAAAAGATTTTTATTGCATTTTTTAAGTGTCTGATAATCAGTAAGTTAAGATATGCTAACTACACAGATAGCGAATGTTCCCCATTTATCCATACAATTAAGCCAAAAAAATAGTATTTTTGAACCTCATTTTACGTCTCAATGTTTTGTATTAGGCGATTCGTGATTAGATGATTCGTGATTAGATGATTCGTGATTAGATAATTCGTGATTAGATGGTTAGTGATTAGATGATTCGTGATTAAATGGTTAGTGGTTAATTATGATAAATGTTTTTATTACTCATAGCCAAAAATCTAAAAATCTAAAAGTCTAAATAGCGAAAAAGCCAACATACAGTAAAAAGAAATGGACAACACAAGATGATATTAATTTTTTTCAGCTATTTTGTATCGTCTACTTTTGGGCAACTGCTTATTTTTGCCATCACCGCTATTTTTATAGCTTCCTTATACTTTGTCATTCAGGGTATTATACGCTATAGAATGGTGGAAATGGAGGAATTGCAGCAGGTAAAAGACAACCTCAAAAAATTAGACCAACAGCAGGGCGCAAATTTCAACGCCGACCATCTTTACAATAAACTCATTTGGAACTGTTCTGACAGCATTGCGAGTCAACGCTTGAAGAACATTTATAATATCGTGCTCAAAAAGCAAAAACTGGACTATGACAGCCTAGTAGAAGCCGATTATTTACAGGAAAATGCCTTATTTAGCAATCATTTTATCAAATATGCGCGTACAGCCATGTTGCTAATCGGTTTGTTTGGTACTTTCTACGGGCTGAGTCAGATGGTAGGCGGTATTGGTACGAGCTATTCCGCCCTTGATACTGGGGGCAATATTTCCAAGCTTTTGGAATCTTACAAACAGGCAACTCAAAGTATGCGAGGAATGGTTTCGCCGATGGAAAGTGCATTTTCAACCACTTTTTGGGGGCTGTTGGGAACCGTACTTTTAGCAGCAGCTATGTTGCCTTACAACTGGATTCGCAAACGCCTGTTCGCCGATTTAGACCAAATGACTTCCACCAGATTGATTCCTTTATTTAATCCTAGTGATAAGGGGCAGGAGCTAGTGGGTTTAATTGAAAAAGTGGGTTTTAATACTCAAATTATGAACGAGGTAGTCACGAAATTAGACCAAGTTTCGTCTGGCTTATCCGTTGATTTTGAGAACGTTAACCAATTTAGCCGTAATTTACAGACCAGTATTGAAATCTATGTGAAAGGGCAGGAATTGCTGCATAAAGATATTGTTGCCTTGAGTAATATGATTCAAAAAACACATGATTCTTCTTCCGAATCGGGGGCGAGTACTTACAAGATTTTGGAGGCACTCAATATTCACAATGTCAGTATTGATAAGCTCAATAAAAAATTGGATAGTACGGAGTTTAATGTCAGTGATTGGTTGAAAGAAATTATCAATTTATCCAGAGAACAACAGGCGAAATTCCAAGAGGATATTAAAAGTATTTTGAGCCTTACGCGCAGCAATTTGAGTAATACGCAGAGCGCGACCAACCGTTTTGGCATCAGTATTCGCAAGTTTGAAACCAGTTTGGAGACTTTACAAACCTATTTGTCTAATTTCAATTCGGTGATGGAAGGCTCGGCACAAGCGCAGGTGGAAAAGCTACATCAAATTGCATCGGCCATGCAAAATCTTACGCAATTATTGTCGAAGGTCAATTATTCGGGGCCGCCTGTACAACAGGTTATTCGTCCAGTGCAAACGCAGCCCGTAACACCTGCCAAGCCTTATATGGACCCGAATCAGGTGGAGAAAATGGCGAATGAGATGGCTAATGCTAAATTGCAAGAAAAATGGCAGACGTATTCCTCAGAATATGAGGCGTTAAAATTGGAATTGGAGCGATTGCGCGCCAGACAGTCAGAGGAAAATTCGCTACGTCAAGCCCTCAATTCACTATTGAGCAAACCACCAAATAATGATAATCCGCCGCCACCAAATCCTCCAATTCAATAAACCCTAGAGACGCAAAATCTTGTGTTTTTACTATATCCCAATCCAATTTATAAAAAAAAATGCCTGAAATCGGATCATTTAAAAAAAATCGTTTGGATACAGACTATGAAGGCAGCTTTTGGCCTGTGTTTACAGATGTCATTATGGCTGCCTTGATGTTATTGATTTTTACAACAGGCTATCAATCTTTTACGGGTAGTGACCATGTTAATCAATTGTCTGTGCGGACTAAACAAGATAGATTTTTAAAAATATTTAAAGAAGAATTTCAACAGGAAATGACGGCCGGACAAATACAGTCTAGCATTAATGGCAATCTTCAACGGCTCTCTTTTGGCGGCGGAATGTTGTTTAATTCGGGGGCGGATACGCTCAATGAAAATGGTATTTGGATATTACAACGCTGTTTAAATGTGTTCAATTTTATTGGAGATGATTACAATATGTATCGAAAAATTCAGGTAGCAGGGCATACCGATTCGGTGCGCGTTTCCCCTACACTTTGGGCAGGTGGTATTAAAGACAATTGGGATTTATCGGCTAGTCGCGCCAATAATATTGTCCGTTATTTTATCAACAATTCCAATTTAGATCGATCACTATTTTCCAGTTCCGCACATTCTTGGTATCAATGGAAAGAAGACGAACCCATTAGCGAAAATCGAAAGGTAGAAATTTTGTTGATTTATGATGAAGATAGATGACTTTAATTACGAATTACGAATTAGAAATTACGAATGGTTTTTAATTATGGGATATGTTTCAAATATGGTGTTTTTGTACCAAACAATTTGTGTCTATTTTAACAGTTCGTGGATTCGTGAGTCGTAGATCAGTGATTCGTTTTTAGGCTTTTTAGTTTCTTTTTGAATGAGTTCTGTAACGACGGCTTTAGTCATTGTTACTCTTGTAAGTAATTGACAGTTAGTAATTTATATATGGAAAAAGATTTGTAAGAAAAATCCAATTTCTGATCTCTAATCGCTAATTTCTAAAAGGCTAAATATCCGGTATGTTTCAAATACTGTACTTTTCAACCAAACAGTTTGTGCTTACTTTAACAGTTCGTGGATTCGTGATTCGTAGATCAGTGATTCGTTTTTGGGCTTTTTAGTTTCTTTTTGAATGAGTTCTGTAACGACGGCTTTAGTCATTATGATTCTTGTAAGTAATTGATAATAAGTAATTTATACATACAAATAGATTTGGAAAGAAAACCCAATTTCTGATCTCTAATCGCTAATTTCTAAAAGCTAAATATCTAAAAGGCTAAAAAGCCAAAAAGCAATTTTACCATTAAAGTAAGTACCTAGACAAAATTAATGTTACAATAGTAAAAGACTAAGCCACTCATTTCTAATACTTTAGCACAAGATTGTGCACAATTAAATAGTGCTTGGAACTTATTAGGAGTAATATCAAACACATCCCTAATTTACCATTGTCAAGTTAAGTACTTTTGCAAAAAAATCTAATATCTGATTTCTAATTTCTAATAACTAACAGCCATTTACAATTTTTCCCATTCTTTTAAAGCAGCGATGGTATAGCTATTACAACCGCTGCCTGCGGTAGATTGATAGCCTGTTTTATCGTTGCAAATTTGGCAAGGATGTACACATTTTTTTTGCCTTGCTTCTCGATTGATTTGCTGAGGAATGGTTTTCAAAGCGGTTTCATAATTGCTTAAAATCTGTTGAGGGCTGTCGCTAAATGTACCGATGATAGGGCTTTGAGGGAGGCAGCAAAGATGAACGCTATGCTGTTGCCCATTGACTAACATGCCCGATGAAGCAGCAAAACAACTGCGTCCGGGTAGTCCAATGGGTAAGATGCGTTGCCAAATATTTGCTTGGTTGCCTTCCATGCCAACTGCACCCCTGCCTGTTGGGAAAAAAACTTGATTTTGGTATAAAATAGCTACTTTTTCAAAGGCTTCCATGCGTTTTTTTACTTTTTCATTGACGGTAGATGGGTTGACAATAATGCTTAAACGCTCGTCTCCTAAAATATCGTAAATGCCTTGTGGAGAGTTGGATAGGAGGGTCGTATATAAAAATAATTTGCTAATATTGGGTGTTTTTTTGATTCGTTTCGCCAATTGTTCTGCATATGGTTTTCGCAACATAGGTTCGCCACCATATAAATGTAATTCAATGTGATTGCCTTGTTTTTGATGCAGTAAATCAACCAATTGAAAGAGCAGTTCCTCACCATCATTAGGAACGAGAGGCGGTTTACCGGGCAGTGAATCTACACAGCAAAAGTCGCACATATAAGGGCAGTCCCAAAAAGGAACATAGAAAATTTTATCGAAAGTTGGCCTACCTAAAAAGCGATGCCAAGTTTTTTTTACATCCATAGTTTAATTTAATTACGAATTACGAATTGACTTAATAAATTACTTATCTCATTTCTCCCGTCTCATATCTTACGTCTATTTGCCCATGCAAAAATTTAATCTACAACATATCAAATCTGATTATAGCCATTTGGTAGAATTGCGGCAACAAATTGATCCGCAGTCTACTATTTATCCGATTCCGTTTCAGGAATTGCGGGAAGATATTACGGAATTGTCCAAAAGCAAAACGGCTGCTGAGGAAGATATTTCCAATGTTCAGTTACAATTGTCAGCTCTGCGCGAATACCTACACCAGTTTGATGCCTTCCAACGACTGCAAAATAACTTTTTTAAGGAAATAGAAAGTTATGAGGACGACTTTTTAGCTAAATCGCAGCATTATTTAGCCGTACAGCACTATACACAAGAAATCCGAGACGATTTTACTAACGGACGCTACATTATTGGCGGTATTTATCCGAGTATTCAACAACTGGAACGACATATTAAAGCGTTTAAGCAGCAGATAGTTGCACAACAGGCGGAGGAAGAAAGAGAACAGCAGCAGAAAGAGTGGGCGAATAAAATTGCGGAAACTTTTCGCGTAAGTGAAAGCAGTAATGTGATTGAATATGTAAAAAATAATTTTTCGCCAACACCAGATTTTAGCCCAGAACGGATAGCGCAAATCAAAAAAGGCTATCATCGGCATCAAAAAGAGGTATTGATGGACATGGTGATTGGTCGAAAAAACAAACTCGCTCAACCCCTTGACCGACTGAAAAAAGCTCTCCTAAGTGGACATACTAAGGCAATTAATTTGGCATTACAAAACTTTAAAAAAGTGATTGCCCCCGTTGCCATTTCATCCCATAAAAACTATAAAAGGGTACAATTAAAACTACAAGACATTGAAGGTACTGCCGAGCCTTTGACTACCTTACACATGGCAGTAAATGACGATCCCCCCCTGCATATTAAAGTAGAGAAATCAGGAAAGTTCAACGTAAAGGATGTTCCGTTGGTATTTGGCGAAAATACCATTCAGTTGTACAATGAAGATTTTTTATTTTTAGACAATCGGCGATATGTGTTACATATACATCTCGAAGAGAAATATCCGTTTATTGGTTTGTATGATCCATTGACGCAAAAAGCGTTTGAGCGTGAGGAGGTGTCTATGATTGTGCGCTGTACGACTTGTCGAAATTATATGTATGATTTTTCAGTCGAAGATAATGATGATGTATGTGCCTCGCCCCGTTGTGATGGCAAAAAGTTTAATCGCCACAAGGATACGGCTTTTTGGGCGGAGTAGAGACGTGATTAATTGCGTCTGTAGGAAGAAAAAATCCTGAGATTGACTTTGGGGCGGAAAATGGAATTTTAAACAAAAAAAGTAGAAATAAAAAAATTGTATTATTGTCAAGGATTTTTTAAATTAGGGAAAGTTTAGTAATTTAAATCAAAAATAAATTTAAAATGACCTTAAAACTAGAAGGAATAGAACTGGATAGTCTAAAAATGAGTGTGGATAAGTTCATTTTAGAAATTGCCATTTTGTTATACTCACAAGGAAGAGTATCAATGGGAAAAGCAAGTGAATTGGCAAAGATGAATAGAATTATTTTTCAGGAAGAATTAGGAAAAAGAAAAGTTCCTGTAAATTATAATGAGACAGAGCTAGATGCTGATTTAGCCACTTTAGGAATTAAATTATGATAGTTGTTAGTGAATGTTATAAACTGCTAATAATGAACTAACTATCTCATGCCTTACATCTAAAAATCAACTATTTATGATCACTTACAATGACTTTCTAAAAGTAGATATTCGGGTGGGGAAAATTGTGGAGGTCAATGATTTTCCGAAGGCTAGAAAACCAGCTTACCAATTGAAGATTGATTTTGGGGAGGAGTTGGGAATAAAAAAATCCTCTGCTCAGGTGACAGATTTATATACAAAAGAAGATTTATTGGGCAAACAAATTATAGCAGTCGTCAATTTTCCGCCAAAGCAAATTGCCAATTTCATGTCTGAGGTTTTGGTTTTGGGTTTGTCAGATGAGAATGGTGCGATTGCCTTGTTGACCTCTGATAAGGAGGTGCCTTTAGGGAATCGGATGCATTGATGGTGTGTAGAGACAATTCATGAATTGTCTCTACCTAAATACCGATTAACTATCTGAAAAAAATCAGTATATATCAATGGATTACTAGCCACAATTTCATGGGCAAAAAGAAAATTATTACCGCCTTTAAAATCGCAGACCTTACCGCCTGCTTCCTGCACAATTAAACTACCTGCTGCCACATCCCATGCGTTGAGGCTGTGCTCAAAAAAACCATCGAAACGACCGCAAGCAACATAACACAAATCTACGGCTGCTGCTCCCAATCGTCTGATGCCTTTGCTGTTTTTCATCAAATGTTGTAGGACTTTTTGGTAGTTGTCAAATATTGAAAAATCGTAGTAGGGAAAGCCCGTTGCAAATAAAGATTGCTGACAATCAGCCGTTTGACTTACTTTTATAGGCTGACCGTTCAAGTAAGCACCGCCATTTTTCCAAGCATAAAAACACTCTCCACGATTCACTTCATATACCACACCTACCAATAATTCCTCGTCCTTCATCAAGGCAATACTGACCGCATAAGACGGAATATTGTGCAAAAAATTAGTCGTTCCATCCAAAGGATCAACCACCCATTGGTAGGCGTTTTCACTTCGCCCAACCGTATTTTCTTCTACAATAAAACCAGCATCAGGCACAATTTTTTGCAAGCCCTCTACCAGTTTTTCTTCTGCCGTTTTATCCACATAACTGACTAGGTTGTTGTGAAATTTTACTTCAATCTCCTCCCGTTTTACTTTTCCTGCTTCACCGCGAATAAACGCGCCTACTTCTTTAGCTAAATCGTTGACTTGCAGGCAGATGTCTTGTAAGTTCATGTTTTTTTTTAATAGATGTTAGAAGTTAGTGATTAGATGTTAGATTTTTAGAGAAATGTGATGATTAAATCGCTATTTTAGATAAAATGGCACTTAAAATATTGGTAGTGAGTAAGTTATCTCAAGTCTCCTGTCTCAAATCTCCTATCTAATTACCTATTCCATATAAAAGCCTTCGATTTCGGGTTGACGGTATTTTAGCCAAAATTTTTGCAATACTTTTAGCTCATAAGGAGCAATAAAAATGTCGTTATTGTAGCGAAGGGAGGATAAACTACGCATGACTTTCTTTTGTAGATTCGTTAATTTTAGATCGGAAACGGTAGGGTAGTAGGCGTTCAAAACGGTTTCAAAGTTTTTAATTTTATCCACCATATAGGGTTTTAGCCAAGGCGTTAATGGATTTTTTCGCAAATCAAAATTTTGCCAAGCAGGGTCTAGCCAATCCTCCAATTTTTCAGGAAATTTAAAACCCTGTTGCTTCACCTTTTCAAATAATTCAGAACCCTCTGTCGGCACAGGACTGTAGACATAAATAATAATTTCAGTGTCTGGATTAATGGCTTTGACCTGTTTGATAAAAGCAATATCCGCATCAATTTGTCGGTTGACTTGTTCCTCTGTATCGGCAGGCATTCCGAGCACAAAAGAGTATTCAGGAATGATGTCAAAGCGTTTCATTCGAGCAGCAAAACGTTTGATTTGCTCACCTGTTTGCTTGCCGCCCTTAGACATTTGTTTCAAAATTTCATCATTTCCACTCTCTGCCCCAAAAAAGATCATTTTACAACCTGCCTTCCGCATCAAAGCCAAAGAATCATCCTTATATTTGTCAATGGTATCAATGCGGCCTTCGCCCCACCATTCCATATTCATATTATTTTCCAGCATGAGCTTAGAAAATTCAACAACTCTTTTTTCGGATACAAAAAAATTGTTATCATGGAACTCAATAGCAGTGCCACCATATTTTTTATTTAAATATTGAATGTCTTTAAAAACATTTTGCGCTGATTTTCCACGCCAACGGGCTTCATAAATAGGTACAACGGCACAGAAAGAACATTTAAACGGGCAACCAATGCTGGAGTGATAGGCAATGGTTTTGCTACCCATAAAGGTTTTACCAAAATAATCTTTCAAAGGATAAAACTCATTGAGATAGTCATAAGGGAGTGCAGGCAAAGCATCTTGATCAAAAAGGTGAGCTTTTTCCGTTTTTAGAGGATGTCCTTCCAAATTATAAATCAAATTTTTAATCAACTCATAGGGCGTATCATTTTCTAAGGCATCCAAAAGTTGAGGAAAAGCCTCGTCACCGGGGCCGTTGATAATATAGTCTACATAGCCCGAGTTCATAATGCATTTGTACTGATTAGAAGCGAAATAACCTCCCCAAATATTCACCACATCGGGATATTGTTGACGAATATTGATGGT
>JAHDHV010000052.1:11703-22951 GCA_020631155.1 Bacteroidota bacterium
AATAACCTCCCCAAATATTCACCACATCGGGATATTGTTGACGAATATTGATGGTATAGGGAATGGCTTGCGCCAATTGTGGGCCGGGCATCACCGTACTACCAAAATAGCCAAATTCGCCCGTATCTAGGTAGGCTTTGATGGTTTGCCAAGGGTCTTTTTCACGATTGCCATCCACAAAAACGTAATCATATTTTCCATGAATAGAAGCCCCAACCTGCAAAATGGAGTTGGGAATACGGTGTTTGGCATTAGCACTACGAGGGTTAAATAAGATGACTTTATTTTTTGACTGGCTCATGTTGAAAGATTTGTGAATGATGTCACTGTGGGTTTGCGGTTTAAAAATATACTTTTTTACATCAAAAATCAAACTTACTAAGCATGAGGCGTGAGATGTGAGCTGCGATATATGAAGTAATTGCTTGATTATTAGAGAGTTATGATAGGGTTAAGGGTTGATTAGCATGGAATTATTTTTTTAATAAAAAGCCAAATCGCCAAACAGTCAGCCTAAGTAATTATCCACCAAATAAAGTTGATGATAATGAATAAGCAATACATTTTATTTTTACTATCCTTAATCATTATTTTTACACATTGTTTTACCCAACAAAAAACAGCAACAGAACTACCTCAAAATCTAAATATACAATTGAGGTGGATAAAAGCACACCCAAAGGAAACAAAAGAACAAGCGATTATTGGCTTAAAATGGGCTTTGAGTTACTTAGGGGCAATGCTGCCAAAGGGTTCTCTTGAAAAAGCCCTACAATGGCAGGCTAATGAAACCAGTTTTACTTTAGATATAGGGGAACTAGGTTTTAACAAAGCAGCGGAACAAGTATGGAACAAAATTTTACATGTATTGAGAACAAGTGATGAGTATAAAAAAATGGGTGGTATTGATTTGGGGCGATTTATTATTTTGAGTTTAAATAGTAGTCATCATTACTATGCCATTACAGGGGTAGAAGATGATTTTATAAAGTTTAAAAATAAATATAATTTTGAAAATAAAAATGTAAAAGATTTTGCCATGCGTAAGTTTGAATCTTGTGTAGCGAAAGGTAGTCGAATTATAGAACGAGCTGTTTCGGATACTATTTTGGAATTGGCTTTTATTGCTAAGGAAGGAAACGGCAATATTTTAACCAACGATTTCACGCCTACCGAATTTGAAGTCATGGATTTTATGGCAAATGGTCAACCGCGATTTGCTATTTATGATGAAAAGGGGAGGCTAAAAGTGGCTTCAGATAGCAGCATCACCCTAGCAGGGAAACCAGCGAAATGTATGTGGTGCCATGAGTCAAATATTTTAAAAGCCTTTAATGCTATGACTACAGTTGCCAATTATTTACCGTCAGCAGAATTTGAAACAATGGTTAATAAAAAAAGACAAGAACTCGCTGATTATCAAGCTATTTTGGCAAGCGATTTAGATTTTTCTAAAAGACAAGAACATGCACTACTAGAAGTTGTTTACATCAGTTTTATGGAGCCTTCGGCTAGGCGTTTGGCTTTAGAATGGGCTATGGATTTGGAAAAAGTAAAGGCCTTGTTAAAGGATTTTTCAACGCATAAACATCATGAATTTGCTTATTTAGGTACTCTATATCATAGGCATCAAATAGATAAATTATCACCTTATTCTGTATTAAAAGTACCAGAATCGGCGCGAGAACATTCTACCTATGAACCTAACTTTTATAAAGAGTAAATTTTTGTTTTTATTAAATTTTTATTATTTAATTTGATTATTTTTAATTGTTTAAGTGAAGTTAGTATTTGAAATTTAAAATTCATCTTTAGGTTTTATTTGCAATGCTTTTTTTAGAAAATATTTTGTGTTGATGAGTAAGCTAGGATGTTTGTTTTCTATAGAACGAGCAAAATAATTAGGAGAGTAGGCAGTCATTTGGCTGATTGCTTGTAAATCTGTATTCTGATGTAGCCAACTAATTTCTCTTTTGGCAATTTGTTTCCGCTTTAGTACACTAATTTGCCCTGCTTTTTCCCCTCTAGAGGTGTGTGCCGTTAAGTTATCACCGGTAACATTTTGTTGGAGATTGTAATTTTGAAAAGCTTCACTATATTTGATACTGAGGTGCTTACATATGATTTTTAATTCTTTGTGAGGAGCTTTACAAAAATCCTCATATTTGAATATAGGTATACTTTTATTTGATAATTTTTCTATGTATTTTTTATAAAAAAAGAAAAACTTTGGTGGTTTCCACCTCGAAATCCAAACATCAATTGGGTCACGAATAAAGGCAATACTTTTAATAGGTATTGAGGTCGTATTTAGTAATTCCAATGCGCTAAATTGCTGACTAACAGTGAAATTGTTAACCGTATGTGGCGTAAAATCAAAGAATGTCCAGTCGCGAATGATTAACTGTTTATTTTTTTGCTGACAAATACTGTATAACTCCAATACAGCAGGCAAATAGGCTTCATTTTTCAAATCAATATCATACCACTGTTTCGCTTGTTCTTGAATGGTACTAACGGCACATTTACTCGGATGTACCTCAGAAATAAGTACCGTTTCAGGCATAGATGCCAAACATTTAGATAAGAGCGTGCCACCTGAACGAGCATAATTTAAAATAAGAGCAATAGACATAGTGTTTTTTTGGAAATTAGAAATTAGTTGCTAGAATTATTTACTTTTTAGAGTTAGAAATTATTGTATAGATCGTTAGTAATCAAAGACTTAGGAGAGATAGGTTAAAAGCCACAAACTTTTAGATATTCCCTTAGAGGCTGTCTTGATTTTGTTTTTTAAGCCAAAGGGTAGAATCAAGACAACCACTTAGTCCGATTGTTTGACATCTTTTTTAATTTGCATAGCGAAAATACTAAGACCTATCCAGACTAAATATTGCACAACCACTGTTGTAAGCATTGCGCCAATGATTTGATAGGATGGAATTAGAATGATGTTTAAGGTTAAATTGACCACCGCGGCTGTTACAAAAACCCAAACAATTTTATACTGTTGATGATATTTGAGTAAAAAATGTGTTTGGATGACATAACCAAAAAAAGGAATGACCATAAAGTAACCTAAAATATACATTATTACTGAAAAATTTATTGTATATATTTGGCTCATCACTATATAAATGCCAACTACAAAGGGGAACGATGCAACAATACCAGTACGTAACACTAGGATATGAAATTTTTGAATGGAAGCATCAGATAGACGGTAAATATTTTTAATAAATGGTGCAACAATGATGCGACTTATCATAAAAATAAGCATTAAAGCCTTTACAAAAACTTGGTATTCGCCTAATGTTTTTTTAGGCAAAAAATAAGCTACACAATACAAATCAATTTGACTTTGAAAAAAACCAATAAATCCGGGGATGAAATAGGGGAAAGTAGCTATCAATGTTCGACAATCTAACTGCCAATGATGGGTTTTGAAAACAGTTTGTCGAAAAAGAAAACTATAGAGTACACTTCTTAGGAGGGCAGTGATGGCGTATAGTTGAATGACTAATAAACTGCTGATGTTGTTTTGTGAGGTATATAAAGTGCCAACCATAATAAGTGTGCTAATACTTTCTACTAAAATTGGAATGGAAAAACGGCGAGTATAAAGGTAAATAACATTGAAAGAGCGATACATAAAAGTGCTTGATAGCCATAGGATTAGCCAGAATAAAATGTCATTTTGCCAATAAAAAAAAAGCAAGCCCAGCACCGCACCGCCTAGTAGTGTTGTTCTTGAAATAAGGTCTTTTTGCCAAAGTTGAGCTAAGGCAGCAGGCTTTGCACTGATGGCGCGTAATAAATAGGTTTTGCTCCCCCAACCAAGTAACATATTTAGCAAATTAATAACCAATAGAAAGGCGACTACCTCTCCCCATATAGCTTCTGAACGATATTGTATGACTAAATAAGCTACTAAAAACTGACTAAAAGGAAGCAAAAATTGGTGTATACCATTTTGAGAAATAATGCGAAAGCGAGCAATGAGTTTTCGATATGTTTTGGATTTAGTCAATGTATAATTGATTTAAGTGCTTAGACATAATGTTTGAGGTAAGTGTTTTTTTATCAGTAATTTATGCATGGTGAAATTGATGGTTTTTTACTTTGCCTATTTACTTATTGGGTAGGGAAATCTATTTTTCGTAGGGTATAAAAACCATAGCCTCGATTTTTATCTGATAAATAAAAAATGTCTGTTCCATTAACTAAAGTTGGCTGTCGTTTTAGATCAGAGCTTGTAGTTAATGGTTGATTTTTAAAGTAAATTTGATTATTTTGAACGCTCAAATAATTGCTATCTGATTGTTGAATATTTATGTTAGTTAAGAATGACTTTTTGCCATCTTTAGTCCAATATTTATAGACTAATTGCTTGTTTTTAAATTCATAATCACTGATAAGTATGTGCTGTTCGTTATTGAGTACATAATTACTTTTATCTAACTTATTGTTTTGGAATAAGTTAGGAGTTGCCAATATTGTAAATAAAACTAAGACTATGATTACAGCGAGTAAATTTGTGGCTCTTTTTTCTACAAAAGAAAAATAAAAAATTATTAAAAATAATAGCAATAGATAAAAACGTGGAAACTTCAAAAGCAAGGGGAGTTGTGAAAAAAGATGATTAGGTACATTTGAAATTGCTAAAACTACTAACAGGACAAAGGCACTTTTTTTACTGATTTCAAAGTTACTACATTGTTGTAAGTAAGCAAAAAGTGGAATAAATAATAAAATGCCTGAATACGAACTGCCATTAGGCGTTAACAACATGGCCGCAAGTATCCATACGGAAAAAGCAGTAAATAAATTATTTTTTTGGGAAAGACTTACTAAAACCGCACAACTGATAATCAGCGTTTTATAAATAATTTGAACAATTAAAAATAAGCAATAGCTATTGATAAATGGTTGAGGATTTACCAACTGATCGTAAACAAATAGATTTTTAAACAACATCAAAGCAGATTTGGCAGCAGCCGTAAATCCATCATAAAGTTGACCGTTCATAGAGCTGGGCAGTATATCATTAAAAAAATAAATCCATATATTAGTGCCTGTAAATAAGCAGGATAGCAATAATAGGATTGTGCAACAAATTGCTAAATAAAGAAAAGCAGTGTATTTCTTTTTTAATAATAAAAAAAAGAAAATCAATATTGGAAATACTTTTAATAAAATGGTAATGCTCCAGAAAAAGCTGGACAAAAGCCATTTTTTTTGCTCAAATGCGATAAAACCAAGCATTAATAAACTAAACAACAATAAATAGACTTGCCCAAATAAGACATTACTTTTTAGGGAAGTAAAAAATAAAATAGGAAACAATAACAGATAGTAGCTTGGAATAGAAAAGTAATTAAAGCATTTGTTTAATGTCCACAAAAATAAAATTACAGTGAGTACTACAAAAAGTATTTTTGCAAAATGAGGAGAAAATAAGGTGAATGGAAGGAAAAAAGCAGCAATAAAAGGCGTATTGGGATAATAGGCTGCAAAAATTTGTTCGTAACCTTTTGCTACAATTGCCTCATTAAATGAAAGTGCATCATAAGTAGCTGTGCTAAACGTATTTTCAACTAAAAAAAGTGCGCTAAAATAATAAGTTGAAAAATCGTGTAGAATAAAAAAGTGGCTTTTTATGAGTAAATAAGAAAGCAGTAAAAGAATGGGAATGTAATAGAGGGCTTTTTTATGCAGAGTAGCAAGTGATTTCATGCTGTTGTCTATTTTTTCAAAATAAACCAAATCCCTACAACTTTTCAAAATTTACCCCATAAAAAAAGCAGCTGATTCAGCAAATACGCTAAACCAACTGCTAGGCTAAAACACAGAATTTAATAGGAAATAACTAGTTATTAATTATCTCACGTCTTCTGTCTCACGTTTCACATCTTACATAGGATGCACATGAAATTCTGTAGTCATAATTACTTCATATTCTTCACCATCTTCTTCTTCGTCCTCATCTTCATCATCCTCTTCGTCATCCTCTTCTCCCCAAACTCTGGCTTCCAAAATCCAGTTGCTGTGTCCTTCTACGTTCAAAACAACATCATCATGATGCTCATAATGCCCGTCTGTTTTTACATTTGCCTCTGTGGGAGCATTGTAAATTTCTTCCCCAGTATCTCTTTCGTAAATACGCACATTAATATAGTGAATTGTGCCGCCATTGATTTCATCAAAGTTGATGTGTAAGTGCATGGTATCGCCAGCGTGTTTTGCTGTAGTGTCAGGCGACATAATGCTAATGCTATACATTACATCATCATCATCTTCACAAGCGACAATAAAACAGATGCCGAGTAGCAATAATAAATAAAATAATTTGTTCATTGTAATTGTGTTTTAAATTTAAGATAATAAACTTTTTTGTTTGAAAGGCATTTAAATCACTTTAGATCAGGTGGTTAAGTTGTCTTATTTAAAGTGAAATTTTAACTTAAATTTAAAAAAACCTAGGTGGACGGAAAATGTCTACTATAAACAACTGTGAGTACAATATTAGGTAATTGTCTACATATTGTATAGGCAATACCATTTCAGGTACTCGAAAAATAGTTGTTATCGTATTTGATATAACAACTCGGAAAGATTCTTCAATAATAACAAGAGGAGTTTTTGGAAAAGGTGTTCGCGCTTCATTTTCAAGGACTTTTTGCCCTAAATAGCAATGTCCATGACAGCGCAGTTGCGGTTTATTTTTATTGACACACCATTTTTGAATAATGCCGCTCTGATTGATTTTAAAAAAGGCATAGCTCACCGCATTTCGCATCGAAACCGATAACAAAAGTAGGGCTAAACAAATGGCTATGCAGTTTTTTAACATCAAGGGCAAAGATAAACAATTATCAGTGTAGAAATACGCTCCTTAAATGATTTTCGTTGCCTATAAGTAAAAAAATGATGATTTGATGGTGTGAGTAGGATTAAAGTGAAGGTTTTATTTCTGTTTGCTAATATGTTGATTATTAGCGATTTGCAAACCATTCTACATAGGCACTCAATTCATGAGATTCTTTTACAGAAGCTAAGTTACATAGCGGAAAGTAAAACACACCATTTTGGTCTGATACTTTTACAATAATACCCCTTAAATCATCTATATCCTCAAAGGCAAGTACCTTTACTTTTTTACCAATGTTTTTAGAATAGAAATTGTCATCCTCTTCGATTTTTGCCCAAAAAGGCAAGGTCAATATATCGGATAAATATTCTTCCCATGCTTCAAAAGCTGTAAAATCGTAGTCTATATCTTCTAAAACCTCTTCAATAATATCCTCATAATCAGAGTCTACCCAAGTATACTTCCTATGTATTATATTCTGCACTCGTTCCACATCTTGTGGGGTATCCTGTGGTTCTGTGCGTTCTACTTCGTTCATTGATAGATTATAGTTTTCATAGTCCATGCCATCTAGTACATAATTTCGGATGCAATCCTCAATGGCATCCATCTTTTTCAAAGAATGACTATCCCATTGAATAAGCACAACTTTTTCTCCTTCAAAATCATTAATTTCTTGAATACGCCCTTGCCAGCCACTAAGGTCTATATTTTCATCATCAACATCTTTTATGCCTTCTTTAACTTGCACAGAATCACCCACCATAAGTTCCCCTGGCTTTCTTGGCTTTTCAGCTACTTTCTCAACGGGTTTTTTAGGTGTTGGTTCCTCAGAGTTTGATCTTTTCTTTTTTAAAAAAAAACTAAATAGCTTCTTCATGATTTTTTTGAAGTTTATAAATTATTGAAAAAGAGTAATTAAAACTCAATAGTTTTAAGTAATTGAAAAAATGAAAAAAACTTACAGCCTTGCAACTTGCCAACCTATCTCAACGATTGGCAAACCAAACAGCATAGTCGTCTACTGCTTGATAATTGGGTGATGTTCGGTCTAGCACTGCTAAATCAGATAAGGGATATTGAAATGGCCCTTTGCGCCCACCCAAATTTACAACAATGCCTCGTAAATCGTCTATCACATCAAAGCCTGTTACCTCCACTTTTTTACCTCTTTGATTGGCAAATATGCGATTGCTTTCCGCAATTTTCGCCTCAAAAGGAAAACTAAGCTCCTGAAACAAATGGTCTTCCCATGTTTGAAATTGTTTTATTTCACCCTTTACACCACCAATGATTTTTTGAATCCGAATACCTTGTTCTTCAAGCCCTGCCCAATAATACTTTTTATACAAAAAATCCTGTATAGATTCCACATCCTTTGGTTTGTCTCGCACATCAGCTTTTTCAAAAACCTTTGCCATCAAACTCATTTCAAAATACTCCAAACCGTCTTTTTCACATTGTAAAATATAGCTTTCTTTCATCGCTTTTAGGGTGAGGCTGTCCCATTGCACTGTCAACAATTGCTCCCCTTTCCACTGCTCTATTTCTACCACACGCCCCTGCCAGCCGCCAATTATTTCTCCCTCAAAATCGGGGTCTTTTGTTCCTGCTTTTACACGTACACACTCCCCAACTGTAAATTTTGTCCACATATTTTTGCTTTTAGAAATTAGATTTCAGAAATTAGTTATTAGATTTTTAGACTTAAATAGCTGACTATCTTACTTTTAGATAAGAAACTAGCTCAGTAATTCAACAATTTTAATTATTAAAAATGGCACTTGAAATTTAGGAAAACAAGATACTGGTTTTTACAAAAAAAAAGAAAGAGCAAGAAAAAGATTTATTACTTCTTCTTGCTCCTATTTAAATGTTTAATAATAACTTAATCTAAGTTCTCCTATCTCAAGTCTCATTTTTTCAATTTATCTTTAAATTCCTTTTTAAATTTATTTACCTTTGGCGCAATAACATAAGTACAGTAAGATTGATTGGGGTTTAAGTTGTAGTAATCTTGATGGTATTTTTCTGCTTCTGAATAATTAGAAATCGGTGAAATTTCCGTTACAATTGGGTTTGCCCATAAACTTGATTCGTCTGTTTCTTTGAGTAATCGCTCGGCGGTTGCTTTTTGCGTTTCGCTGTGATAAAAAATTACTGAACGATACTGTGTACCTACATCCGCACCTTGTCGGTTCAAAGTTGTGGGGTCGTGTACGCGCCAAAAAACATCCAAAATTTCGGCAAAGGAAATCACTTTTGGGTCAAAGGTAATTTGTACCACCTCTGCATGACCAGTTGTGCCACTGCAAACTGCCTTATAGTTGGTTTCTTGTTTTGGACCACCTGCATAACCCGAAACCACCTTATGCACGCCTTCCAACTCTTGATATATCGCTTCTACACACCAGAAGCACCCACCTCCCAAAGTAGCCAATTCCAAACCATCTTGTGTTGGTGTTGCCGTTTGCTCAGTATTTTTAGTTGCTGCATCTTTTGTATTCATAGCTGATGTTTGAATATTTTTGTTTTGATTGGCACAGGAGAGTAAAATAAAGCCAATTAGGAATACGCTCCCTGCCATTAAAATGTATTTGAACATGATTTTGTATTTAAGTACCTAGACAAAGTTAACTGACATTTGAACTTACCATAAATTGTTAATAATTCGTTCATTAAGCACCAAGCACTATTTAATTGTGCACAATTTTGTTCTAAAATATTAGAAATGAGTAGTTTAGTCTTTTTCTATTGTAGCATTAGTTTTGTCTAGGTACTTATCTTCTGTTTCTTGGCTCACATCTAATGTCTTATATCTTATGTCTAAGTATTTAGGGTTATGGTGAAAAAACAATTTTGCCCTGAAAAGGTTTGCTTTTTTCTTAACTGTGTTTACCTTTTAGTTGTTATGGAAATAAGCTACTTTTTATGTCGGCCAACAGACATATAGGATAACGGAAAAGAGGGTTTTAAAATACATCGTAGCAACGGAACAAAACAATTGAGCGTTTCATACATCGTATTACTAAAGGTAAAGTTCATTAGTAAATTTGTACAAGTAGAGCTATTTTGTAGGCTATCAAATAGATATTTTCTAACTTAGCCACCCTGTAACTGGGCTTCATTCAAATGGTGCATTATTTAACCAAACAATTTGTGCATATGTTAACAGTTCGCTGATTTGTGATTCGTAGATCAGCGATTCGTTTTCAGGCAAATTTATTAATATTGGCTATTGTTAAGGGAGTTCTGTAATGAAGGTTTTAGCCGTTATGGTGGTTTTAGATGGTTGATAGCCAGAGATTTATGCGTAATACAAAGGGTAAGCTTTTTTATGCGTACTAATTTCTAAAAAGCCAAAAAGCCAAAAGTCCAAAAATCTAAAAAGCAATTTTAAATAAAATAATAATTAACTATATGAAACAATTGCTGGTAATTCTATTTTTGATAGGAATAAATGTCCCTGTAGCATGGGCGCAAACGGAAGAAGAATTGGAGAAGGATACGGAAATGGCGCAAAATAAGCGCGACCTTGACAAAATAGATTCTCGCGACCGACTAATTTTTGAATTTGTACATACCAATTGGTTTGACAAACCCGATAGTTTAAAGGTGAAGTGGTATAACCGCGGCATCAACGCCTATTTGATGTACGATATGCCTATTTATGATGACAACATCAGCTTTGCTCCAGGTATTGGTATTTCTAATGCCAATGTATACCACCGTTCCCAAATGATTGAAGGGGATACAACGACTTATTTTGTCCCCATTAACGAAGACCAAATCAATGTAGGGCGTAGCAAATTGGCGACAACTTATTTAGAAGTGCCTCTGGAATTGCGTTTTCGCACCAACCCAAATAAAGTGAATAGGCGATTTAAGTTTGCTTTGGGGCTTCGGGTAGGATATATGCTAGATGGACACACTGTTTATAAAGGTGATCCCTTAGATGGTAGTGGTGGAGATGAAGTATTTTTTAAGATCAAAAATGTTCCCAATATTAACCGATTTAGATATGGTACTTCGGTGCGCTTAGGTTATGGCAATATCAATTTGGTAGCTTATTATTCCTTTGCCACACTATTTCAAACGGATAAAGGTCCCGGTATGAGACCGTTTTCCATTGGTATTAGTTTTAATAGTTTTTAGCAATCAGCAATCAGAATTAGGCAATAATGAATCAATTGTTGAGTTTTTTATTGGCTGAAAAATAAGGTGAGAACTTAGATATGAGACATGAGATTTAAGACATGAGATTTAAGACATGAGATTTAAGACATGAGATTTAAGACATGAGATATGAGATTTAAGACATGAGACATGAGATTTAAGACATGAGACATGAGATTTAAGACATGAGATTTAAGACAT
>JAHDHV010000544.1 GCA_020631155.1 Bacteroidota bacterium
ACAAGGTTATAAAGTTGCTCATATTAATTTTGAAAACTACCAAGTAGAACCACTTCATGTTTTTCTAACAAAATTGACCAAAAATTTAAAAAAATCTTGGAGATTAGATGTTCAGGGAGAGACGATAAGTACCCTATTTAATCGTATTGAAAGAATAAAAAATCAGTTATTTGTATTGATTATTTCTTATGTAGATGAAATTAATAAAGATTATGTAGAGCATTTTTTACGCACGATTCGCCGAGTTTTTCACAGTAGAGAGCGTCATTCGCTCAAAAGTGTCATTTTATCTGGTATTTCAAATATGATAGGAGAATATCCAGTTGCCTTAAACATTACTGATAATTTACTCCTTCCACCTTTTTCCAATAAAGAAACTTTAGCCCTTTTTGCTCAACATGAAACGGAAACAGGGCAGTTATTCGCGGCAGAAGTGAAGGAAAAAGTGATAGAAATTACGGCGAATCAACCGGGGTTAGTGAATGCTTTTGCAGATAGTTTAGTGCAAAAAAACATTGGTAAACAATTGATTACTTATGCAGATTATTTAGAAACCGAAGAATGGTATTTGAATTTTAATATTGATAAAAATGTGTCTAATGTTGTGAAAATCGCGCTAAAACATCGTGCTTTTGTAGAGCACTTATTGTTTAAGGAGCGAAAAATTCGTTTTGAAATTGATAGACCTGCTATAAAAGTACTGTCTACCAATGGTTTGATAACTTGGGATGAGGATAAAAATGTAAAGTTTTTAGTGCCTTTATATCAAAAAAAATTATTCAAAACTTTTTATCCATATACCAATGGCGAAGAGAAAAAAATCTCCGAATCCATGATAAGTTAGTGGATTCGTGATCCGTAGATTCGTCAAAAATCTCACATCTCCTGTCTCATATCTCCCATCTCAAAAAAACAAAAATCTCACATCTCCTGTCTCATATCTCCCATCTCAAAAAAAAATCACCTCCATTTTCAATTTTTCATTTTCAACTTTCAATTTTAGAAGATCACCAACTCTCCCTAAGCCGAGTCAACGCTTTTTGGGCAAACTCATTCCCCTGTCGAGCAGCTTTTTGATACCAATTAATAGCTTCATAAAGATCCATTTCAACCCCTTTACCATTTTCATACATATCTCCCAAATAAGCTTGCCCATATACATTATCTTGTTGTGCTGCTTTGCGGTACCATTTGACAGCTTCGTAATAGTCTTTATTTACACTGTGGCCTTTTTCATACATATAACCTAAATTAACTTGTGTATTTGAATCAAAATATGGGCTATGGCGATGTTTATAGAGTAGGGGAAAGGCTTTGGTGTAGTTATCTTGATAATAATAGGTTTTTCCTTGTGCAATCTCAGCTTTTATTTGTTTTACATTAGTTTCCTCTTCTTTTTCTTTGCCACCAGCTTTTTTCCAGCCTTTTTGAATGGCTGCTAGTCGGTCGGTGCGTGCGGGATGGGAATAAGAACTTTTATCACTTACTATAGGAGAGTTCATGGCCTTTTGCGCTTGTGCTAGGCTTGCGCCCATTTTTTGTAGTACAAAACCCGAAAATTCATCTGCCTCCAGTTCTAGTTTTGGGCGCGAGCCACTCATTCCTAGTGTATGCATATTTAGATGATGCCCGACTTCATGCGCCAAAATAGAGGCAGCAACCCAGTCAGTAATCATAATTTTGCCATTGGAAAAGTTATGAGCCGTATCAAATCTTTTTAAAAACTCATTGTCGTAAATAATATACGGAATCCGTTCAATGGTTACCGCCATACAATTATCCACACCCGGACATTCCATCACCACAAAATTGCGTTGTAGCCCTACCTGTTCCAGTATTTTATCAATTAATTCCTCAGCTTTTACATTATCCTTAAAATTCAGTTGAACACACAACTTGTCAGGATCAACAGTTTTTCCTCCATAAGTACAGCCTTTAATGTCTCGTTGTTGTGTCTGTGGAGTATTTGTTACTACACATGATATTAGCATTGTTATTGCAGTAAATAAAGAAATTAATAGTGATTGTTGGGGTTTCATAATTTAGTGATTAGAGGTTAGAAGTTAGATGTATTTTTGATTGTTTTTTGTTTTTGAATGGAAGATTTCTATACAGCACTTGAAATGAGCTATATTTTCTTTTCAAAGCTACAAAAAAGACTTGAAAATAGTATATTTTTTTCAGGTAAATGATTTGTTGATTGGTGATTAGGTAATAACCCCAAAAGTCCAAAAGTCCAAAAGTCCAAAAGTCCAAAAGTCCAAAAGTCCAAATCAAATTTCAAACATTTCCATAAACTCTTTAAAATTCCCCAAGCCCCCTTCAATTTTTACCTCCCCTTTAGCAATAGCAGCCACAGGTGAGCGTAATTTAGCAGCGATTTCCTTCCAAATAATAGCCGTAGTTTCAACGCTTATATCAGGCTCATTGATGGCGGTTGCTTTCACCTCTGCCACCCCATTTCTAATGTGAACCGTCCACGCTTCGCCCGTATCCGTAAAGCGAAAAACAGCTTTTTTATTGTAGTCCAAACAGCGTTCCGAAGCCAAGCGCACCCCCATTGAATTGAAAATAGATGCCAAGGGTATCTTGTGGACAATGGAAGGCGGACGCGGCGTTTTGTGTACAATATCATAGCCCTTAACTTCCAATGCTTGACTTAAATAATAATTCCTTGCATTAGGATTCGCTTGTTGCTGCCCTAGTGCGAGCAAACACTCATGGCGTAAGTCTTTGGCTGTCTGATGGTTAGCATCTAGCTTCAATAAATGGTCGCTTAATTCTAATGCCCATTGAAAATTCTTTTCTTGAAAAGCTTCTTCTGCTTTGTCCAATAATTGTGTTGTACCGCCAACGAGGGCAGCCATATTTTTTGCTTTTTGGGTAGGAGAGGAGGGAAGGAGTGTAGTCGCATTGCCATCAAACCAGCCGAAATAGCCCGTAAAAATGCTTCGCACCGACCAGTCTACCCGACCGTAAAATTCCTGCAAATGCGGATTTTTTTGCAAATGCTCAGGCAATTGAACCAATTCCACAATTTCGTCAGGGGTTAAGCCCTTGTTCATATAGCGAATCGTTTGATCATGTACAAAACGGATGCCGTCCGCATAATCGGTGAGCAGTTGTTCAATTTTTTTCGCCCCTTGAATCGGCTGTGTATGGCTTGGAATTAATACTTCTGCCTGCAATTCACGCAATTTATCCAAACTATTTGCCCACTCCCTAACATCGCGATAGGGTGTGCCCCTAATCGTATATAAATTGGGGAAAGATTTATAAATATTATCACCACTTAATAGTGCTTTTTGTTTGGGTAGCCAAACCGCTATTTGATCATTGGTCTCGCCCGGCATATGAAACAGTTGAATGTCTATCCCTTCAATAACGGTCATTAAAGAATCTTTAAAAGTGATGGTCGGGCGCAATAAAGAGCGTGTAGTCGCATCATGGGCATCCAAAAAAGGACCAATGCCACAGTTTACATGCCCATTTCCTCTAAGGTGCGTACCAAACATGCGGTAGCTTCGCCGTTCTATACCGTCCAAAACAACGCTTACAAGTCGGTCAATATAGTAATTGGTCAATTCATGGGCGTAGACATCAGGCTGCTCGTTGCCTGCCATAATTTCAGAGCCAAAAATATGGTCGGTATGATTGTGGGTGTAAATAATGGCCTTAACAGGCTTCGGGCTGATGCTGTCAAATTTGGCTTTAACCCTTGCCGCAGCTTCATTACTTTCCAAACAATCCACAATGATATTGC
>JAHDHV010000545.1 GCA_020631155.1 Bacteroidota bacterium
ACAACTCCGAAAGCTAACTTTTCTACCAAAAAGCCTTCCTATCAATAGATGTGAGATAATGGGTTGGTAAGTACCTAGACATTTGGTAAATGATTCCAGTAATTTTGTTTTACACAAGACATATAAAATAAAGGTAACTGCTTCAATTTAAGTGCCAAGCACTATTAATTGCACACAATTTTGTTCTAAAATATTGGCACTCATTGCTTTAACCAAACAAAGAGCCTCGTTTAATTGTTGTGTAGTATTTATCGTTATGAAATTATTTTTTTTTCAAAAAATCATTCAACTTTACTTTTCCATCTTTCAAAATGATTTCATAGTGAAAGGGATATACATTTTTAAATTCGTATGCTAATAAGTTTTTACAACTCTGTATCCTGTTTTCCAGATTTTCATAATGAGACTGTTGTTCTTGGGTAAAATCCCTTATTTTTCCTGCTTTATTGCCATAAAAAGTATCTCCTGTAAACAAAGATTTTGAATGAGTTTCTAAAACACAAATGCTACCAGCACTATGTCCGGGTGTGTGAATGACCTTTATGCTTGAATCAAATTCAGGCATTTCTGTAAACAAAACATCGGGTTTCATTCTAATCCAAGGATGGGTTTCATCGGCTTTGTGGGCATACACTTTTAGCCCTATCTCCTTCTGCCATTTGGTGCCATCTTCAATCCCATAAGACCCATGAGAAATAATGGCGTATGCAGGCTTATTGAAAGACTCAATAAATGCTTTAACCTCCTCTGAGTAAGTTGGTATGTCAAAAAGTAGAATTTTATCTGGCAAATCTATCAGATAAGTATGTACTTTTGAGCCGTAAAAATATTGATTGTTGATTTCGTAAATATTTTCCTGCAATTTCGTGTAAGTCGCATCTTGCTGTGGCATTTGACAAGCGTTTAGTAATGTATAAATGACTATCAAAAAAGCTGTTAGCCGTAAAACTGAAGACATAGGATAAGTTTTTTTTAGTAGACATTTTATTTGGATAACTCCTGCAATCTCTCTAAGCGTTTTACTTCATTCGCTTTCATCCAAATATCTTGCGATAACAATTTATAGGCTTGGGCAAAATACGGTTTACTCTCCTCTTTTTTCTCCAATAAAAGACACAATTCGCCCAATTCTTCATAAACATATCCATCGCCTTCTAAATCATTATTTTCTCGCTCTTCCTTTATGTTTTTTTGGATATGCAAAGCCTCTTCCACCCTACCCAACGACCGCAAACACCTGCCCACACACCATTTTGCTATCAATCTTCCTTTTACATTTTTTTGAGCCTCGCGATATACTACCGCTTTCTTAAAATTATCTAAAGCCTTCAAATAGTCGCCATTGTCATGATACGTCCATCCGATATTGTTGTAGAGCGCGCCTAGCCATTTTCGCGCCCTTGCATCCTCGCTTTTTTCCGCTACCTGCTTGGCTTTTTCATTCCATGCTACATTTTTTGGATAAGTATAGACTATCCCCAACATATGCGCTGCATCAACGGCATAAAAATCTTGTTTATTTTTTTCGGATAAATAAAATGCATCTTCAAACAGCTTTTTCGCGCTTTCTTTCTCCTTAGCAGAATTATAAGTGCGCCCTCTCTCCAACAAATACCTTATCCGCACAACAGTCATTTCGTCCTTCATTTGGCTTTCAACAGCATCCAATATATTATGGGCTTTTGCAAAATTCCGTTGCAAACTTTGCGTTCTAGCCAATTGCGTTTCTACTTCCAAAAAATAGGCAAGATTATCGTTATTTCTTTGCTCCAACAACGCCAAAAACCTTTTTTCGGTTTCTTGCGGTTTGCCATAATTCCACAAATCATCAATAGTTGGTAGTGTTTTCATTGGGTTTGGTTAAATTTACTCAAATCCATATTGCATTAATTCTTGTAGTGTTAACTCCACCGTATCCGAATCATTAAGATTATTTTTTAATGTTTGGTAAGTTTTTATTTCATTTTCGATTTGGAAAATCCTACCGCATAAATGTTTTATTTCTTCTACCTCCTCAATTCCTATATGCTCCTGACCATAAGAACTAAGTTCTGAATTCCAGCCCCCTCCATGCCCACGACCAATAGGATTCGCACTTCGCAATAAATAAGACCGCAGCCTTCTTTTATCCGACAGTAATTCTTCTAATACCTTATTTCTTTTGCCCAATCGCATTTTAAGTTCCTCAATTTTCTTTGAAAGGACTTTTTTAAACTCTGCTCCAGATTTTTTAAAGGTATTATCTCGATTGTTAATGTTCATCTTTTTGGGTGTTTTTTGAGAAAGTAAATATACTTGTAAAATTGGGGATGGGCAATTTTTTTTTGGGGGGGGAGATTAGGTTGGAGTTAGGCAACTTGTATTGTATAATTAGTTTATATCTTAATTTAGTTCTGCTAATAGCTCATCTAGTGAATGTTCCCATTCTATTTGATCGGCAACTGCCCTAAAGTCTGTATAGGTAATAGGTTGATAATTTTGTTCAACAAGAATTTCTTTAAATATAGCTCCTTCTCGAATTTCTACAATTCCATCTTTGAATTCAGGAGATTGTTTAACCTCTTTCTGTAGGTATAGCATTTTTATAATTTATAAATTTCTTTTCTTTTTCTAAAAGCTACCTCTCCCCCCTCTAAAATGCTACATATAATCTTATTAGTTAGAGGGTTGTCAATACCACCTCTATCAATAATAAAGGACTTCTCATTTGTGCTTTTAAGGGGTAATATTAACTCTGAATCTCCTAAAACAGCAATATTAGCATTATGAGTAACAATTATTACTTGTCTATGTTCTTTTATTCGTTTAAGATTTTTTACTAATGTTTTATAGATAAATTCACTATCAAGATTATCCTCAGGTTGATCTATAATCAAAGGACAATTTCTTTTAGAATATAATAGTATAGTAAGAAGGATAGACTGTTGTTGTCCCATGGACAGTTTTGAGAAATTCCTTTCAATAACTTTAGTAGCCCCATCATCTTTCTTAATTATTTTTTTTATGGTAATAATTGGCTTATCTTTAATCATAGCCCTTTCAATTTCATATATATTTGATTGAGTACCCAATCTATTTATTAGTTCTTTAGATTCTTCCTCTGAAAACATCTTCTTTCCTGCTTGGTTAGTTAGAGAGCAAATCTTATTATGATCTTTTTTATAAATAGTTTTAATTAAATCCTGATAAGATAAGTTTGATACTAAAAACTCTGCCTTTGGTACTTGAGCAGTTCGATAATTCATCTCACGTTTTATGAGTTCACTTAAACCTTTTGATAAATTTTGTTTTTCAATTTTTAAATTTACCTCATAATCTACAACTGTACCTTTCAAATTCTGATTAACTGCATATATAAATTTATATCTTTCTTTAAATATTTCATCAAGAATACTCTTTCTTTTTGCAAGAAGCTTTTTTCTTTCTTTTTTTGTTTCCTCATATTGTTTTTTTTTAATCTTTAAGTCAATAAGTCTTTGTTCATACTCACTTACATCTTGAGTCACCTTTCGAATAAATGATATATCAAGCTGTACCCCTTGTGTCTCTAATACTGTTCGCTTATCTTCTATTTCTTTAATAATATCAACTTCTTTTGCTTTCCACTCTTGAATATTCTTTTTCAAATTTTCTTGAAATTCTTTACTCTTTGATATTACATCAATTGACTTTTTGGCTAAAATATTTACATAAGTAGATGTTAACTGATTACTGAAGACTCCGAAGATTTTATTCAAGTAAAGCAAAGGAAGCTAAAGCCTCT
>JAHDHV010000546.1 GCA_020631155.1 Bacteroidota bacterium
AATTCATCATGTTGATAAACTAAGTGTACTTTGTCGGTAACTGTTCTTGCAATAGAAGGGAAAACATTTTCTGAATTTGGATCATCTGTTACATTGTGTGGACCTTCCCAAGTAGCACCACCATCAGTAGATTTCATCATTAATATATCTCTATATAAGAAAGCTGGATTAGAAGGGTCGAAAGCTCCATCTCTTGTACTAGAGAATGCGATGTATAAATTGTTGTCAGCGTCTACTCCTGAACTAATTTGGCTTACATTGACATTGCCATACAACTGAACATCCACCTCTGTGCCAAATTCAGCGATACCATCACCATCCATATCTTGACGAGTAGATTTACCCAACAAGCGAGGTGCATCCATATCTTCATTCCAGTACATCACTCCACAGAAAGCAGATAAGAAGAAAGGACCTTCATCACCAACATCGTTGAAGTTCAATAATTTATCATACCAAACGTGTAATTTCCCATCATTGTCTAATAATACAGAAATGTTACCATCAGATAGTGGTGTTGGAGCTAAGTAGCCGCCATTAGGATCAGTTGTTGGGTCTAAACCACCTTGATAGCCATCTGTTCCTTGTACTGTAACCACTTCAAAATTATCGCCTTTATCTGTAGATTTCAATACCACAACAGGCATACCGTAACCACCAAGACCAATAACAACAACATCGCCTTTTACATCAACAAAGTAACCATCTACCCAAACTTGCGCTACTACACCTTGTAGTGGTAATTCAATAGGGCCTTCCCAAGTGTCTCCTTCATCAAAAGAACGGAAATAAGCCAAACCATTTGTTAAACCACCAAAAGATGTTTGACGAGCAATAACTGCATGAATAGCAGCACCATCATTACCTGCTCTTGCCCATACACCATCTACATCGCCGTTTTCAGCACCTACGCCTTTATTTGTCCAATCTCCATCTGGGTCTTTATAAGCAAAGTTCATACCTGCGTCCCCTGTGTGTGAAATAGAAAATATTCTTCCACTTTCTGTTACACCCACATTAGGCCAACCTGTTCTAAGACTACCTTCTACTCTCGCGCTAGGCATGTCTGCCCAAGTATCACCGCCGTCAGCAGAGGTATTATAACCAGTACCACGATCAGGAGCAGCAATATCGCCAGAAGTACTACGTGTCCAAACAGCATGAACAGCACCATCGCCACCAACGGCAATTCTTCGGCACATACCATGATTACTTTGTAAATCATAAGTTGTTGTACCAATATCAGTACCTACTGCACTGCTTTTCTGTTGATTTTTTAAAATGACTTTGCCATTTGACACACCAAGCTCATTGCCTGTGGTAGCAGTTGTTTTGGCAGTCATTTTTTTAGCAGATTGCTTAACATCTGCTTTCTGTGTTTTAACTACTGTTTTTTTAGCAACAGCTTTTCTTTTGCCAAAATGTATATCTTGTGCTTGTACATTAAAGCAAAATAAAGTTACTAAGGTTAAAAGTAATGCTCTGAGCATAATTTTAATTTGTTTGGTTAAAAAAGTAATGAAAAATAATGCAATATTAGTTTTTGAATGACTGTACAGTTGATTAATTCAGGTATATAAGAACAAGGGAACTAGCACTAACATACCATTGAGCATACTGGCAGTCTTACTAAAAAAACATTTGCAAATTATATGTGTTTGTTTTGTTATGAGTAATCTTGACTATTCAAGCTTAAACTTGCCAAAAATACCAAAAAAACCTCAACTCTCCTAATACCCTATCAATTGTTTGTAGACATATAAAATATTGTTTCTTTGCCATTTCTTAACAAATATCTACGAACAAGTTTTCAAAATAACTAAGCAATTAGATGTATTTAATAAAATACAGGTTGCAATTCTTTTATTAGGCATTGCAAAAAATAATGACTTTTTTTGTCAAATAAATTTAAAAGCAAATTTTTATTCTAGGGCTAAAAATAAGCACCTAAGCCATTAAAACAAAGTAACAAAGCAGCTAAAGTAATACTTTAAGTAATAAATAAAACACGCTGATAAAAAGTAGTTTACAAAAAACACAATAGTTTATTTTCTTATCATTATCCTTTATTTATCAAACACTTCTATTTTAATTAGCTTGTTTTTCTTGCCAAGAAAAGACAAAATAATTTACTTTTTCCCCATTTACAAATCACATATTCCTATTTATGAGTTTAGTACTCAAATAGATTGTTGGGTATTTCAGCAGCGGCAACAAAATAAAAACATAATACCATTAAAAACACTGTCTTTTAACAGACAAACCTACTGACCTTTTACAATACTATGATAATTTATTTACTCCAAAATAAATTTACTTTCCAACAAAATAGCCCTTCAAAAGCTAAACTTTCCTAGCAAAATTAATTCTAAAATAATAAAAATACGGCAAGGATATTGGCCTTAATAACAAGGTATAATTTTTGTTGTATATGGATAACACACCATATCATTAACAATCATCAAGTACAAAATAAAAGCTTCTTTTTTGAGAAAAAAAGGGAACGTTTTTTTGTTAATCATCGTTTTTATGTGTACATTTATACATTTTCACTTATCTAAATATATTTGTTTTTGACAAAAACGTACACTAAAAAACATTATAGCAAATATTTTAAAACCAAATAACATACTATTATGAGAGTGGCAGTTAGAGTATTGTCTATACTTTTGGCCAAATCAATTGGTGTTTGGTGTGCAACAGGTATTTATGGAGCTTGGTTTGCAACCAAAAAAACCCAAAGAGAAATTGAGAACCTAAAGACAATTGCTGGACTTAAAGTTGAAAATGTAAACATTACAACTAAAGATAAATTCAATATATCTGCTTGGTGGGTAAAAAATACAAACAACCCCAATGGCAAAGCAGTGATGATGTTTAGTGGGCGTGGCAACAACCGCATGTACAACGTCAGCCGTGCTGAGCTCTACTTACGTCAAGGTTACTCTGTTTTATTGCCCGATTTGCGCGGTTCAGGCCAGAGTGATGGCAATTGTATGACCTTTGGCTGGGAAGAACGCAAAGATGTTCTAGCCTGTTATGATTTTTTAGTAGAACAAGATTGCGAAAGCATTGGCGCGCATGGCCATTCACAGGGAGCGGCGGCTGTTATATATGCTTGTCAATATCTGCCTGAGTTGGAATTTGTAGTGATGGAATCCTGCTATTATAGCATACAGAGTTTGCGAAAAAATGTACTAGAGTACAGCAATTTACCGCCAATTATGGGCTATTCAGGTTATTTTTTCACACAATTGGCTATGCCTGCCGACCTACGTAAAATGCGCCCCTGCGATTTTATACAACATTGCAAATCCCCTACGCTACTCTTAGCTGGCGACTCTGAAGTGATTGTTAAAAAGCACGAAAGCATTGATTTATTCCAAAAGTGTGGTGCAAAATTCAAAAATTTATACCTCTTTGAAAATGCCCGTCACGAAAATTTATTGGTAAGAAATCCAGAAGTATATTCAAAGCTACTAACACAATTCATTAAATCTGTAGAAAGCGATGAAACAGTTAATGCAGAGGACGCTTCCATTTCTTCTTCTATTTTAAACTACATCAATCCATCCAATTACTTTTACAATGATTCTAATGCCGCTTAACTGCACCTAAAAGCATTATAGTTTTACTATAAATAAAAAGAGATAACTTTTTGAAAATAAAAAGCTTATCTCTTTTTTTTATGCCTTTTAGCTATTTAGACTTTTGGATATTTAGACTTTTGGATATTTAGACTTTTGGATATTTAG
>JAHDHV010000547.1 GCA_020631155.1 Bacteroidota bacterium
AGAATGAGGTTTTTCATGTTACAGATGAGCCTTTTGGTATTATTCGCGGAAGCTTACAAAGGTAACTTAATGGTTAAAAAGTCGTAGAATTTAGAAGGATAGACCTTTATCTTTTTTAAAATAAAAAAAATATGAAACCAACAGGTATTCTTCTAATTTTTCTACTACTGTTTTCTGCTTGTAATTCTGATGAGACACCCTCTCCTGCTATTCAAACGGCTGCTGCGAAATCGCTGGGTAAAGACGCAAAACAATTCAAGCAGTTTGAGTTAGACATTCAACATTATCTAAACTCTTATAATGAGGAGCATTGGGATGAGGTATTGAATGTGACTTATATGCCGATGTATGGGGGTAAAAGTAAGGATGATGTGATGAAGGATTTTGTGCAAGCCAAATTGATGGGCATGAAGCGTACTGTGGAGTTGAAAAAAATTGAAAAGGTGTCTAAAATTGTGGAAGACGCTCGCTATAAGTATGCTAAAATTTTTATTAGTACTTCGGTTGATGTGGAATTAACAGGGCAGGCATTGGAAAACAAGGACTTTATGAAAATGAATATGGAATTGTCTTACGATACACAAGATGTTGTTTATCAAGAGGATAAGCAAACCTTATCTATCAAAGATGCTTATACTTCCATTATTGCGGTGTCGAAAAAACGGTCTAATATGTGGCATTATATCGAAGTGGACAAGCAAAAAGAACCTTTATTGGTGCATATTATTCCTGAAAAAGTTTTGGATGAATTGGATGGGTTTTAGTTAAACTAGATGTAAGACACAAGATATAAGCTTTAAGACATTTAGAGTTGGGAGCTAAATTGGTTTTTCTCCTTTTATTTCATTAATAAAAACAATAACAATTTAATTTAAATTTGTATATTTTTATTTAACAAAGCAATAGGTCTTGTTTTTAAAATTTATTTTAAAAATAAAAAACTTTAAAACCTTATAACTTTGCAACTTTCCAAACTCTAATAACCTTCCAAACTCCAAAAGACGGGAGACACTGCATTTTACTCAAAATCAAGGACATGCAACTAGCTACTTACTTATTATTTCGCTGTTTTATTGCCTTAATTGCTTTTGTTCCCTTTGTTGTATTGTATAAAATAGCTGACCTTTTATACTATGTCTTTTTTTATGTATTAAAATATCGCAAAAACATTGTTTTAAATAACTTACGTCATTCTTTTCCTGAAAAAAAAGAGGCAGAAATACAAGAACTGGCAAAAAAATTCTACCAGCATTTCGCGGATATTATGGTAGAAGGCATCAAGGGTTTTTCGATGAGCAAAGCGGAGTTATTAAAGCGGTATAAGGGGGTAGAACTGTCTGTTTTGGACAAATATTTTGAACAGCAGCAACCCATTGTGGCGATGGGTGGGCATTACGGCAATTGGGAATGGGGGGTGATGTGTGTGGGCTTGCAATTTCGGCACAAAGCAATTGGCATTTACAAGCGCGTGGCGAATCGTTATATTGATGCGTATTTGCGGCGGTCTAGGGAGCAGTTTAATATGAATTTGGTGCATTTGCGAGAGACCAAACAGGCTTTTGAGCAAGAAAAAAACGAAACGGCTGCCTATATTATGATGTCGGATCAAAGTCCGCGAAGTGTGCGACAGGCGCATTGGGTTGATTTTTTGAATCGGCGGACGGCCTGCTTGCATGGCGCGGAAAAATACGCTCGACAGTACAATTATCCTGTGGTGATGTATACTGTACAACGGGTAAGGCGTGGTTATTATACCTTCAAAGTCAGGGAGTTATGTACCGATTCTTCAACTGTTACAGAAGGTGAAATTACTGCGCTATTTATGCAGGAATTGGAAAAAATAATTGTAGCGCAACCTGAATATTGGCTATGGTCGCATAAAAGATGGAAGTTGGGGGAGTGAGGTGAAAGTTTAGCTTACCATTCTTCATTTTTTTCTTTCCATTCATCTATTCTCATTAAAGCTTCTCCCTCACCTATTAATCCAATTTTTATTTGTAAATTTAATCCGCTCATCGCTTCCGTTTTATGTTTGGTCTTTTCTATTCTTTTGTCAATTATAGTGATTAACTTCTCGTCAGGTATTTCTCCAGTTGCTAAATAATGTTCACCTAAACATTCAGTTGCACTAAGAAATTCGTTTTTACTTTTACTTATCAACGATTTAGAGCACAAATCCATAAATTCGGGTACGTCAAAATAAGTACCTAAGCTTTGTAAAATTTCAATCATATACCCTCTTCGTTTTCCCGAAAAAGCATCTCTAACTAATTTTAATTCATACATTTCTTTGGCGAAGGCTACTAGTAATTCTGCAATCCGCCCTTCTCTAGTTTCTGAGCTTCTTGCAAAATGTGGAATTTCAACATCATCATTCCAATGCTTACGATTGTCCCACAACTTATCAGGTAAATATGAAATCATACTTAATAGCTCTTTTTCCAAAACCTGCTTAAACGCTCCTTTTGTGGTTGCCATTTTTTTTTGTTGTCAATATTACTTGTAAATCAGAAGCAGTAAATGTTTGTTTATCAATCTTTGCCCTCAATTGATCAACAAATTTTTCTAATGAACCGCGCTCCTGAAAATTAGGTGGTGCCGTTTCATATGAATACCACAGTTTATCACAAATTTTTTTTATGCTCATTTTTTTACTTTAGATTTATTGGGAAATGACGCAAAAATAATCAAAACTAGATATTATTTTTACCTTGACAATGGAATATTAAATTTTTTAAGTATTATTTTGGGCTGCCCCCTCTGTTTCGCAAAAGTCGCTGAAGCTCCTAATGCTCAATCATCGGGGTCGGGCTGCCCGTTCCAATTCGCCTTTGCCAAAACGCTGTTCGCTCTAAGCCTCGCTGATAGCTCTCTTGCGTTCCGCCCTCGCTCGGCTAAGGCTCTCTAGCGTTTGGCTTTGGCTCATTTCTACTCGCATCCCTCAGCCAACAACTAGGTCATTTGCCATTGTCAAATTACACCTTACCAGTAAATATTAGACTTCATTATTGACAGCTCTACGACACAAGCCCCTCATTTTTTTTTGACTACCATTTTGTTTAGTTATTTTTGTAAAAAAGTATTTTTCTTCTAAAAAAATTAACTAAACAATAAGATGAAAAATAAATTATGTTTTGCCCTATCCATAATTACCCTAACTTTGGCGATGGCTTGTAGTGATGACGAAATCATTGTAGACCCTGAACCTGAGGTGGGTTTACACGATGCTTGGACAACGCTTTTGCAAAAACACGTTTCTGAAACGGCTAAGGTTAATTACGCTGGTTTTATCAATGATATTGCGGATTTAGGTGCTTACTTGAATAGTCTAACAGTGAACGAACCGAGTTCGGACAGTCCTCAAAATGAGCAACTTGCTTACTGGATCAATGTTTATAATGCCTTCACTGTCAAGCTGATAACACAACATTACCCACTCAATAGCATCCTCGACATCGCCGCCCCTTGGGATACGCCTATGGTAACTATTGGCGATAGTTTATACACCCTCAATCAAGTGGAACACGAAATTATTCGCCCTCGTTTTGGGGAGTCTCGCATTCATTTTGCGGTCAACTGTGCGTCTATTTCCTGCCCTCGCCTATTGAATGAAGCCTATACCGCCGAACAGTTAACAACACAATTGGAAGCACAAACCAAAGCTTTCATCAACGATACTTTACACAATAATTTAG
>JAHDHV010000548.1 GCA_020631155.1 Bacteroidota bacterium
ATTTTTGTCAAGAAAAAAAGGAAAAAACGTAGAGAAAAGGACACTTTTTAAGATTGAGAGCAATAGTTGTTATATGAAATTCCTCTTTTTCTGACACACTGTAATGATTTGTTTTTTAAATAAGAAATTAAAAAAGTATTAATGATTTGAATTATTGCTTTACACTCTAATTATTGTAGAATTACTTAAATCTAAAATATTGAGTCTATTTTTTATGGTCTTGGTAAAAGTTAATAACGTATTTCATGAATGCCCATTCTTCCGTTATTTTCTACAAAGTAAGGGTTAAAATCGCTACCATTTACGGCACCATCATGGTTAAAGTCGGCAGTTTGGTAACCAGCACCAATTTGTAGAAAGTAGTCGTTAAAATCCTCAAAATTGATGATGCCATCGCCATTAGCGTCTCCAGCATAAAGGGCGAAAGGGGCACCTGTACCCTGAAGTTGTATCATTTGTGTTAGATCAGCATTATTATTGGTATTTAATGCTTGTGAAGCATCAGTTGTAAAATCATATAAAGTGCTGCCTACTAGGGAAATAGGAGTAGCTGAAACTACATCTAAATGCCCACGAGTACGAACTGCGATATAGTAATTGCCAGTAGCTATTAACGTACCACTTTGGAATTTAATTTGCCCAGTTGTACCATCAATATCTCGTATGGTGCCATCATTTAATAAAAAACCTGCTGCTTGACCTTCTACAGCAAATGTAGTGGTATTTAAAGCTTCTAATAATATCCAATCTACAGCATTACTAGGCACTGAACCACCTTCTGAACCTGCATAGTTCCAAGGGGCAGTATTAAAAGGCTGACTACTAGAAATACTAGGATTGCTTGCCATACTTGTTCCTGCACTATTACTAGCACCTTGCAACCATAGTTTGATGCTAACAGCAGGCGTAATATTAGCAAAATTAGGAATGTTAATACAACCAATTACAGGATGACACTGATCAATGGTATTGGGTTCTAAGTCATCACAAGGGTAGCGCGCTCTACCAGAAGGTTTTGCCGCACCATAACTACAATTAGTATATGGATCAGGTGGATTAAGCGTAAAACTACTTGGTGGTGTGCCATTTGATAAGTCGTTGTAAATCATTTGGCAACATACATCCCAACCACCCACAATTTCAAATTGGCAGTTTGGATCGTTAGGAGGGACACATTGTTCATCACCCCTACATAGTCCATCAAATAAAATAACTTCTACCAAGCAACCATCATAAGGAAAGAGAGGTGCCAGCGGACAACTGCCTGAGTTGGGTGGTGGATCACAGTCTGTATAACAATTACTACAGTTATTAGCATCACAACATTGATAGGCATCAGCGGTAAATAGTAAAGGCGGAAGTGATACCTGTTCTGTTACACAAGTAGGATTTGTGCCCATACTACTTATACCATCAGACAGTGTATGATCGTAACAGTTTTCCCAAGTTACAGGAAACCCAGATATAATCACACCATCATCACATGCTTCTAACAAGCCGCCTGGTGTATTAGGATTGGTATAACAAGTTATATCAAAATCAATGTCACAACAATCAGGGCGGATAGCCAGAAAAGCTTGCAAACAAGTATTAGACTCAGGGTAAGGCAAGGGAGAAGGAGATGCACAAGGGTAGGTTTGTGCATATACATTAGACATACCTATATCAAACAAAGTCAACATACTAATGAGGGATATAAAAACAAGTAATTTTACTTTTCGCTTCATTATTAGTAATTTTTATATATTTGGGTTCTCTTTTATTATTTCCGTATTACTTAGTAGTGCCTACACAAGATAACAATTTTTTGTTTTAGTACATTGGAAAATGTCTAAGTCAACAAAATGACATATTTGGGCGAAATTGCCTGCTGTTAAATAATGCTTGGCACGAACTCATTTTTTAGGTTAAAACTTAGAACTGAACACATTAATGTTAGTTCCCACCAGCGATTAACTTGGCAAATTGTGGATATTTATCAATATTTTTTCGAATGTAGTCTTTTTTTACCTCCGAAAAATTTGCCCACATTTCCTCTGGTGATAATCTTTGAGCTTCGATCGCCTTACGATAATCGTCACTATGTTTAGCCATTACCTCTTGCGGAATATAAGGGTCTTTTGGGCGTTCTTCTGAAATTTCAAAGTCCAAATCATTGGCAATCACTTTTTTGAGATCATCATTTAGGGCAGCCCCCGCCTTATATTGTCGTCTTAACTCATCCCTACGCCCACGACTAAACAATTTCCACTGTTCGGTTATTGGCAATTTCTTAAATTCCTCAACAGTTGCTCGCTGTGCTTTAGGGTCATCATTAACCACAAAACCATCTGTTTGGTCTTCCATATTGTCTCTTGCCACATTACAAGCTACCATAAATAGGATGTAACAGAGCACAAGACACGATAAATAATATGTATTTATTTTTTTCATGCCTGAATGTTTTGTAAACAGCATATTGAAAAAGAAAATCATACCTAAGTAATAGATCAAGTAGTATTTTTTATAAAAATTAATATTTTTATAAAAAATATTACAAGGACATTAAAGATGCCACACAAAACTTGGTAGTTTACTGTATAACTGCTGTTTGATTTCAAATATAAGGTTGGCTAAAACAATTTTGACGTTAGACTATTAGAAGTTGATTTACCTAAATAATTCAACAATATCAAGTACTACACAATAATTAAACGGGGAACTTTATTTGGCTAAAAACAATGAAAATCAATACTTTAGAACAAAAGTATGCATAATTAATTAGTGCTTGGCACTTAGTATGTTAATTACTTTAGCAAAGTAGAATAAGATTTCTCTTACCCAAGTGTTGAAAGTCAGTAATTTAGTAATGCGGAAATAATAAGTTGCACCAGTCACCTTATCATTGTAGAATTACTTAGGATAATTTTTCCCTGATTAAATAGTACTTGGCATTTAGCTTTGTTGGTGGGCGAATTGATGTAATGATAAAATATTAAAGAACTATTTGTATTGATTACAGATAATGATTTAAAATAGGTGGTTGCTTCATAATATAAGTACTTTGACAAAAGTGAATGGTACTTTATTATGGTAGAATTACTTAGAAATTGTACACAATTAGGCGGTACTTAGCACCTAAGTTATTCAGACATTCAATTCAGTTATTTTGTAGGTTAGTGAAGGAAGTGTTTTCTTAGAAAGTAAGTTTATATAGATTATCAATGGTTAACAAAATGCAAATCTAATAATTATTTGCCTGAAAAAAGAAGAATAGGCTTACTAAAAACAAATAGAAATAATTTTTTTAAGAACGAAAAAGTAGAAGAAAATGCTTTTAGTGTGGGTATGTTTCAAATACCGAGTTTTTCCACCTAGCAGTTTGTGCTTACTTTGACAGTTCGTAGATTCGTGATTAGTAGATTCGTGATTCGTTTTTGGACGTTTTTTACTGATTGATTTCTTTTTGGATGTTTTGTGTAACGAAGGCTTTAGCTGTCATAATACTATAAAAACCAACAGCTTATATCCGTTAGGAAAATTAAAAAGTGATTTTAACTAACTTCTGATCGCTAAGTTCTAACAGCTAAATAGCCAAATAGCAATTTTAGAAACAAAGTGTTAGGATAAAAATGAGGTATGTTTCAAATACTGTACTTTTCAACTAAACAGTTTTTGCTTATTTTAACAG
>JAHDHV010000053.1 GCA_020631155.1 Bacteroidota bacterium
TTACTATTTTATCAAGTAAAAAAGAAAAAAACGTAGGGAAAGGGAAACTTTTAAAGGCTAAGAGCAATAGTTGTTATATGAAATCCCTCTTTTTCTGACACACTCATTTCAAATAGAGTTTTTCGTACCTAACAGTTTCTCGCTATTTAACTATTAGTAGATTGGTGATTTGTAGATTCATGATTTCTAAAAAGCCCAAAAGCCCAAAAGTCCAAAAGCCAAAAATCTAAACTCTAATTTCTGTTCTCTTTAGCCCAAAACACTTACGTAAATACAGTTAAATATTTTTGTGAAAAATAATGTATAGCTTTTTTAGAAAAAAATATAATTCGTTGATTATCAAAACAAAAGCTTTTTTTCTTTTTTGTGAGAAATAAAATATTAAAAATTATAAAAAATATAAAATTTTACTTTTAGTTCAATATGAACAGACTGTGTCTTATTACCTATTTTCGTTTTTTCCAGAATTTAAGCGTCATTTTTTTGAAAAAAAGTGAACTTTTAGTGGGAAAAAGTGGTAAATAGTGGTAGAAAGTGGATGATTTTTTGTAAATTTGAAGCTCAATACAGTGATAAATAAGTTTATGCTCAGTTTTTTAGGTGAAATAGAATGTAAAGTTGATGCAAAAGGCAGAATAACGATGCCTGCCAAATTGCTCAAACTCTTACCTGAAGAGTATCGGACACAGTTTGTCATTAATAGAGGGATTGAGCGTTGTTTGACCTTATATACCATTCCTGAATGGGGAAAGGTAGTCAAAAAAATGCAACCCCTCAACAATTTTAACCCCAAAAATAGACGTTTTTTACGACAATTTTTTGGTGGAGCTACCGACATTACTCTTGACGGCAACAATCGGCTTTTATTACCGAAAAGGCTTATCAGCTATGCCAGCTTAGGAAAGTCAGTAGTGTTATTGGGGTATTTTGATAAGATTGAAATATGGGATAGTGCCGCCTATGATGCGATGATGGAGATAGACCCAGAGGAGTATGCGATTTTAGCCAATGAAGTGATGGGAGCAGAGGATGATGAACCAATTGTTGAAGAAGTGAAAACGACAGCAACAGCAACAAAGGCTAAAGAAGAGCAAACGACAATAACGGAGGAGGAAGAATAAAACGGCAGGCAATTTTCCTATTTGTCATATATAAATGGTTGAATCGAATGAGTGAATATCATGAAACAGTTTTGTTGAATGAAGCCATAGAAGGATTAAATATTCAACCAGACGGCATTTACGCCGATGTTACTTTTGGCGGCGGTGGGCATACCAAAGCCATTTTAGAGCAGCTATCAACTAAAGGGCGGCTATTCGCCTTTGACCAAGATAAAGATGCGCGTGCAAATATAATTAAGGATGACCGCTTGATATTTATACCTGAAAATTTTAGGCATATCAGGAAGTTTTTGCGGCTACACGGCATCAAACAATTGCAGGGGATTATCGCCGATCTTGGCGTTTCCTGGCATCAGATTAACACTCCCAAGCGGGGATTTTCTACGCGATTCGACGAGCATTTGTTGGATATGCGAATGAATGAAAATATACCCCTAACTGCTCGTAGCATAGTCAATCAATACACCTCAGCAACGCTACTAACCATCTTCAAAAACTATGGTGAGTTACCTAATAGTGCGCCATTAGCCAAAGCTATCTCAAAAGCCCGACAATTACGCCCAATAGAGACTGTTGAACAACTAAAAACGATTGCAGAACCTTTTGTGCGTGGCAAAAAGCATAAATATTATGCTCAATTGTTTCAAGCATTGCGAATTGAAGTCAATGATGAAATGGGAGCTTTGAAAGATTTGTTGAAGCAGAGTGCTTTGTTGCTCTCACCAGAAGGTCGATTAGTAGTGATTGCGTATCATTCTATTGAGGATAGATTGGTGAAAAATTACGTTAAGCGAGGGAGTTTCGATGGAATTGAAGAAAAAGATATTTTTGGGCATAGTCATAAGCCTTTTAAAGCAATAAATAAAAAGGTGATTGTGCCAAGTACAGAGGAGATTTATCGAAATCCTAAATCGCGGAGTGCAAAAATGAGAATTGCAGAAAAGAATTAAGTAAGTAGAGATTTATCTATGTAGGTATGAGCTTTTTAGATAATTTATGTGCAATGAATTAGTTAGAATTATAGTTAAATAGTATTTTTAGTTAATGTTTTTTGTAATTGCTTAATTTACATTATATTACCCACTAACTCACTCGAAAATCTGATATTCAGTTACTAACAAAATAATCATACGTCATTATGGAAGCAATCATTGATTTAATCACGTACTATTACAACGAAAATATTTGGCGATTGGGCTTATCAGATAAATATAGAGAGGTAATTCAACGAACGAAAAATAATTTCAACGAATCGGTAAAAGAGGTATTTAGTTTACCTGTGTTGGTAAATAATATACGATTTATGTCTTTTCTTTCATTTTTGGCTATTTTATATATAACGAATGCTCATTTTGCAGATCGAGCAATGATCGGTATGAATAATATCCAGAAAGAATTAAAGGAATTGCGATGGGAGTATATGAATACCAAATCGGAGTTGATGTATAAAAGCAAACAAACAGAAATTAAAAAATTAGTAACCCCTTTAGGCTTGGAAGAATTAAAACAACCTCCTAAGAAAATAATTATTGCTCAAGAGTGAGTATAAAAAAGGACATATTATTAAGAATTAATCTAGTATTCGTTTTACTATGTGGGATAGGTGCGCTCATTATCGGGCAGGCAATCCATATACAAACGGTAGAAGGGGAGGAGTGGCGCGAACTAGGGCGTACTTCAACACGCATTGATACAATTCACGGCGAGCGCGGCAATATGTACTCAGGTGATAAACGTTTGCTGGCAACTTCACTCCCTGTTTTTGAAATTCGCTTTGACACTAAGACCGTTTCAGATACTATTTTTAATACTGAGATAGATTCTTTAGCATTTCAATTAGCTGATTATTTTAAAGATAATAATCAAACATTTTATAAAAAAAGATTAACTAAAGGCCGAAATGAAGGCAATCGTTATTTGCTCATCAAAAAAGAGGTGACTTACAACGATTTGCAAGAAATGAAAACTTGGCCAATCTTCCGATACAATCAATTTAAAGGCGGTTTCATTTCTAAACAAACCAATAAACGAGTTACTCCTTTTAGTTTGTTGGCTAAACGAACCATTGGCTATGCTCGTAAAAATGCTCAATCTGTGGGGCTGGAGGGGAGTTTTGATGAATACCTCAAAGGCGACGCTGTTCCAACTTCGGTTCACTTGACCTCAACAGGTCGCTGGGTGCCTTTAAATGATGACTATGAACTAGATGCCCGAAACGGCAATGATATTTATACCAATATAGATATTAATTTGCAAGATATTGTGCACAATGCTTTACATAAAGCCCTAAAAAAGCACAAGGCAAATCATGGTAGTGTGGTGGTAATGGAGGTGGCAACTGGTAAAATCAAGGCCATTGCTAATCTTGGTTTGGGTTCAGATAGCACTTATTGGGAAAAATACAACTACGCCATCGGGGAAAAAAGTGAACCAGGGTCTACCTTCAAAATTGCTGCTTTGACCATGTTGTTGGAGGAGGATTTAGTGGATGAAAATACGATTGTCGATATTGAGGAAGGCCAAAAAACCTATTATGATAAGGTAATGCGTGATGCAAGTTGGTATCCTTATAATGAAATTACGCTGCAAAAAGTAATGGAGATTTCTTCAAATGTGGGAATTTCTAAATTGGCAGAAAAGCATTTTGGCAATCGCCCCAAAGATTTTATCGCTCATCTGGATAAGATGCAACTGACAAAAAAAACAGGTGTTGAAATCAAAGGCGAGCCAGAGCCAACCATCAAACGCCCAGGCGATAAGGATTGGACAGGGATTACAATTCCGTGGATGAGCATTGGTTATGAGTTGGAGTTGACTCCCTTGCAAATGTTGACCTTTTTTAACGCCATTGCCAATGACGGGAAGGTGATGAAGCCTTATTTGGTGAGTGATGTGCTGGAACTCAATGACCATGTTCGTAAGTTCCGCCCTCTGGTTGTAGAGGAGCAAATTTGTAGCCCTCAAACCGCTAGACGAGTTCGCAAAATTTTACGAAGTGTTGTTGAGCAAGGAACAGCTAAAAATATTCAATCGTATACTTTTTCAATGGCAGGCAAAACAGGTACGGCGAAAATTGCAAAAGATAAAAAAGGCTATGATAAAGTCTATCAGGGTTCTTTTGCTGGATTTTTCCCTGCCGAAAATCCCGTTTATTCTTGCATCATTGTTATTAATGAGCCTAGCGAAGAAGGTTATTATGGTAGTATTGTAGCAGCTCCTGTATTTAAAGAAATTGTAGAAAAATATTATTCTAGCGATTATAAAAATCATCAAGCAATTAACGAACATCGGCCTTTAATTGCTGCCTTGCCACCTGCAAAAGTCGGCAATCAACAAGACCTTGAAACCATTTACAATGAACTAGGCATCAAAAATAGCAAAACGGCGGAAACGGATTGGGCAGAGCCAATTACTATCTATACAGATACAAGTGTTTCTGTTACTTTGAAGTCCGTACAGATGATTAAAAATTTGGTGCCTCGCGTGGAAGGTATGGGATTGCGTGATGCTATGTTTGTAGTTGAAAATCAAGGCTATAAAGTTAAATTTAAAGGCACAGGAAAAGTAGTTGCACAGATGCCAAATTACGGTGAGCGTTTAGAAAAAGGCGGTATTGTGTATCTGGAATTGCAATGATTGCATGTATTGTTTTTTTAATAAAAAAATCTAATATCCAAACTTGCCAAAACAGTTAAGCGACATATTATATAAAGTTCGACTAAAAGAAGTAAAAGGTGCTACCAGTCAATTTATTGAAGCCGTTTGTTTTGATTCTCGACAGGTAAAACCAAATACTTTATTTGTAGCAATAGCAGGTACACAAAGCGATGGACACCGCTACATTGAGTCGGCGATAGCAAAGGGAGCAACAGCAGTTTTATGCCAAACGCTACCCGAAACCCTTCACGAAGAAGTAACCTATCTACGGGTAGAGGACACTGCCAAAGCACTAGGCACTGTGGCAGACAATTTTTACGATCAGCCATCTACACAGTTGAAATTGATAGGTGTGACAGGTACAAATGGAAAAACGACTACTGCGACTTTGCTTTTCAAATTATTTAGAAGTTGGCAGTTTAATGTAGGTTTGATTTCGACCATTCAGTACCAAATCAACGAAACGATTATTGAAGCGACACATACAACCCCTGATGTCCTTACTTTAAATGCACTACTAGCGCGAATGGTCGCCGAAGGCTGCGAATTTTGCTTTATGGAAGTGAGTTCACATGCTGTTGTGCAAGAGCGCATTGCAGGCATCACCTTTGCGGGAGGCATTTTTACCAATCTTTCACACGATCACTTGGATTATCACGGTACTTTTAGCGAGTATATCCGTGCCAAAAAGGGGTTTTTTGATCAATTGCCAAGCACCGCCTTTGCCCTATCGAACCTTGACGATAAACGCGGGGCGGTGATGCTTCAAAATACAAAGGCTTCAAAATATACTTATAGCCTAAAAAAGATGAGCGATTTTAGGGCAAAAATCTTGGAAAATAGCTTTTCAGGATTGTTGTTGATGCTGGAAAATGAGGAGGTTCACACTCGATTGATTGGAGAATTTAATGCGTATAATTTGCTGGCGATCTATAGCGTAGCTTATTTGTTGGGGGAGCCTAAAATCGAAGTTTTGAAAGGCATTAGCCTATTAACAACCGCCGAAGGTCGCTTTGATTATGTCAACAATCAGGCAAATATCATTGGGATTGTGGACTATGCACATACTCCTGATGCGCTACTCAATGTGTTGACAACCATCAATGATTTGCGAACTGGTAATGAGAAGTTGATTACAATTGTAGGTTGTGGAGGTGATAGGGATAAGCAAAAACGTCCCATTATGGCGAAGGTTGCCTGCGAAATGAGTGACCATGTGATTCTTACCTCTGATAATCCTAGAACGGAGCCGCCCGATGCCATTATTCAGGATATGCAAAAGGGTGTAGAAGTACACTTGGCTGCCAAAGTATTAAGTATTACAGACCGCAAGGAAGCCATTAAAACGGCTGCTATGTTGGCCAAAAATGGCGACATTATTTTGGTAGCTGGCAAAGGGCATGAAAAATACCAAGAAACCAACGGGGTCAAGCGACCCTTTGATGATAAAGAGGTGTTGCAGACAATGCTGAATGAGGTGGCGAATACGTAACACTTTGTTTTGTATAAGTATTAAAATATAATTTTTTTTCGGAAAAATAATTCCTTGTTTTTCAAATATTTATGTTGTTTTTTCGTCTCAATAAATTTATTCTAGTACTAAATCAATAAAGAATTGGAGAAAAGTCATTCACCAACTACTACTTAAATAGAAAATCTCCATTCTCTTGTATATTGCTTTCTTTTTTTAAAAAAGACAAACTATATAAACAATTAACCAACAAAGTGTTATACTACTTATTTGACTATTTAGAACAGTTCAATGTGCCGGGGGCAGGGCTATTTCAGTTCATATCCTTTCGCGCAGCATTAGCCATCATTATATCGCTTGTTATATCCCTATTATTTGGGGGGCGATTGATTCGCTATCTACAAGGTTTACAAGTTAAAGAAACCGTTCGTAATCTCGGCTTAGAAGGAGAGGCTCAAAAACAAGGCACTCCAACAATGGGAGGGCTGATTATTTTGGGGGCAATTCTAGTGCCGACTCTGCTTTTGGCAAAAGTTGACAATATCTACATCATCATGATGCTGATAGTGACCATCTGGATGGGGATTATTGGTTTTGTGGATGATTACATTAAGGTATTTAAGAAAAATAAAAAAGGGCTGCGCGGCAGGGCGAAAATTATCGGACAGGTGACACTAGGATTGCTCATTGGAGTGATTATGTATTGGCATCCTGATGTGTATGTGCGGCAGGATATTACGGCAACGCCCAACGTGCAAATTGCCCAAGAAATAGACCGATTTGAGGTGGATGAAAACGGCAAGGAAAAGATAATGGTAGATTTTAAATCGGTCGCAACAGATGTGCCTTTTCTCAAATCCTACTATTTTAATTATGGTAATATTTTAAAATTTCTTGGAGAAGGTTATCTAGCATGGGCATTTTTAATCTACATACCTGCCATCATTTTCATTGTTACGGCGGTTTCCAATGCAGCTAATTTAACAGACGGCATTGATGGATTAGCAACAGGCACCTCCGCAATTATTGGCACTTGTCTAGGCATTATGGCCTATTTGTCGGGCAATACCATTACCGCTAGTTACTTGAATATCATGTATTTACCCAATACGGGGGAACTCGTTATTTTTTCGGCAGCCTTTATTGGGGCTTGCGTTGGCTTTTTGTGGTACAATACTTATCCCGCCCAAATTTTTATGGGCGACACAGGTAGTTTAACGATAGGCGGCATCATTGCCGTTTTGGCCATTGCCATTCGCAAGGAACTGTTGATACCGATTTTATGTGGCATTTTTGTAGCGGAAAATTTATCGGTGGTTATGCAGGTAAGTTATTTTAAGTATACAAAAAAGAAATACGGTGAAGGCCGTAGAATCTTTTTGATGTCGCCCCTGCATCACCATTTCCAGAAAAAAGGATTCCACGAATCAAAAATCGTAGCGCGTTTTTTCATTATCGGTATTTTATTGGCCATATTAACCTTTGTAACATTGAAAATCAGGTAGAGACACAAAATTTTGTGTCTCTACAACCAAAAAAACGCAACCATTTTGTCTAGCAATAATCAACATAACATCCCTAAACAAACACTAGTCGTTCTTGGAGCGAGCGAAAGCGGTGTTGGTGCGGCCTTTTTGGGAAAAACCAAAGGCTATGAGGTGTTTGTGTCTGATAAAGGAATGATCAAAGCGGAGTATTTGGCGAAGTTGCAGGCACAAAACATTCCTTATGAAGAAGGTAGGCACAGCTTAGAGCGTATTTTACAAGCCGATTTAGTAGTTAAAAGCCCTGGTATTCCAAACCACATTGCACTCATACAAGAAATCAAGGCAAAAGGGATTCCCATTATTTCAGAAATAGAGTTTGCCAGCCAACATACCAATGCGACTTTGATTGCCATTACAGGCAGCAACGGCAAAACAACAACGACAAGTTTGGTCTATCACGTTTTGAAGGCAGCGGGATTCAATGTAGGACTAGCAGGCAATATCGGTTATAGTTTTGCCAAGCAAGTCGCAACCCAAACCTATGATTATTACGTTTTGGAAATCAGCAGTTTTCAATTAGATGATATTGAAAAATTTCAACCGCATATTTCTATTTTACTCAATATTACCCCCGATCATTTGGATCGATATGAATATTCATTAGAAAAATATGCACAAGCAAAATTTAAGATTGCCGAAAACCAAACAAAGGATGATTTTTTTATTTACTGTGCTGATGATGAATTGGTAAATAATTTTGCAAAAGACAATTCCAATAGTGTAAATACCATCGCTTTTTCGCTTAACAAAGAGCTCACAAAAGGAGCATTTTTCGATAAACAAAATAAAAACATCCATTTACAAATAAAAAAACAAGCTGTAAATGGCTTAAAAATAAGTAAGAACGATTTACAACATTCTACAGAGAGCTTGAGCATTATTGCCAAGGAATTGACCTTGAAAGGAAAACATAACCTATACAATATCATGGCGGCAGGTCTAGCAGCGCAGTTGCTTGGCGTAATTCCTGAGACTATTGCCGCTACCCTAAAAGATTTCAACAGTTTGGAGCATCGTTTAGAGTCTGTGGCTGTGATTGATAATGTAGAGTTTATCAACGATTCTAAGGCAACAAATATTGATGCTGTTTGGTACGCCCTTGATGCTATGAGCAAACCTATTATATGGATGGTTGGCGGTGTAGACAAGGGCAATGATTACAGCATTTTGGCGCAATTGGTTCAAGAGAAAGTAACCGCTATTGTTTGTCTGGGTGTAGATAATAGCAAAATTCATCAAGCTTTTGACAAGCAGTTTGCCAATATTATAGATACCAACACTGCTGAAAAAGCGGTTCGTGCTGCTTTTGATTTGGCTAAAGGTGGAGAGGTCGTTTTGCTATCGCCAGCTTGTGCGAGTTTCGATTTATTTAACAATTACAAGGATCGAGGTAAACAATTTAAGGCTGCAGTCTATGATTTACAGGCGGTGGTGTCGTGATTGTTGTTTATATATGTATTAAACCCTATAAATGTGTATACCATACTTAAACATCTGAAAGGCGATAAAGTGATATGGTTCATCGTGGTGGCCTTATCCCTATTTTCCATGTTGGCAGTCTACAGTTCAACAGGAACTTTGGCATTTAAACAACATGCAGGCAGCACAGAATATTACTTTATCAAACATACAACATTGTTGGTGCTCGGCTTCGGTTTGATGTATTTAGCGCATTTGATCAACTACAACTACTATTCGCGAATCGCGCAATTAATGCTGTATTTAGCCATTCCTTTGCTGTTATTTACCTTACTTTTTGGAAATGATGTAAACCAAGCAAAACGATGGTTGACAGTGCCTGTGATCAATTTGTCCTTTCAGACATCCGATTTGGCAAAGCTGGCACTCATCATGTATGTAGCGAGGGTTTTGTCGAAAAAACAGCATGTTATCAAAAGTTTTGAACGCGCCTTTTTGCCTGTATCCATCCCTGTGATGTTGGTGTGTATGCTCATTGTGCCAGCCGATTTATCAACGGCGGCGGTTCTATTTTTTACCTGCTTGATTTTGATGTTCATTGGGCGAGTGCGCGTTTCACATATCAGTTTATCTTTGGTCGTTGCAGCTTTAGCATTTATTACTTTCCTTACCATTGCCAGCATGACGGACTATCAGGGGCGAATGAAAACATGGCAAAATCGTTTGGAGAATTATGTAGCTGGAAATACAGAAGATACCTACCAAATGCAGCAGTCTAAAATTGCTATTGCAAATGGGGGAATGTTGCGAGTGGCACCGGGTAAAAGCGTACAGCGAAACTTTTTGCCACATCCTTATTCTGACTTTATCTATGCCATTATTATAGAAGAATATGGTTTGTTAGGGGGTATTATTATTATGGTACTCTATTTGGCATTTTTATATCGAGCCATCAAAATATTTGTGCGAAGTCCGGGAGCTTTTGGCGCATTGCTGGCAGTCGGATTAAGCATTGCGCTGGTCATCCAAGCTTTGATGAATATGTCCGTAACGGTGGGTATATTGCCTGTAACTGGATTGACTTTGCCGCTGGTTAGTATGGGGGGAACGTCCATTTGGTTCACCAGTTTAGCCATAGGTATCATTCTGAGTGTGAGCAGGTATACCGAAGAACAGGAAATCATTAATTCATCGCCTACCGAAACAGGTGCTCCAGTAGACGATGCAGCCATAGCGATGTTCTAGTGAGTAGTTATTTAGATTTTAGAAATCAGAGATTAGAAATGATGAATTACTCGATCCAGATTTAATATATATTTTTTGAAAAAAAAGGTGTATTTCATTTTCTTCCTAACACTTTATTTCTAAAATTGCTATTTGGCCACTTAGACTTATAGCTCTTTAGCTGTTAGAAACTAGCGATCAGAAAATATTCAAAAAGAAATCAATCAGTAAAAAACGTCCAAAAACGAATCACTGAACTACTAATCACGAATCCATGACCTATTAAAATAAGCACACTTGAAAAGTACAGTATTTGAAATATACCAAAAAAATCCTAATCTCTAAATTCTAATTGCTAATTTCTAAAAGTCCAAAAGTATTGCAAACAACAAAAATCATAATTAGCGGAGGCGGAACAGGAGGGCATATTTTTCCTGCAATAGCTATTGCCAATGCATTAAAAAAGCGAGACAGTTCTATTGACATTTTGTTTGTAGGTGCAAAAGACAAGCTAGAAATGGAGAAGGTGCCCAAAGCAGGCTATCCCATTAAAGGGCTTTGGATCAGTGGTTTTCACCGCAAATTGACTTTGCAAAACCTACTGTTTCCAGTTAAGGTATTGTCTAGTTTGATAAAATCTTTTTCCATTGTTCGCAGTTTTAAACCCGATGTAGCCGTAGGGGTAGGAGGCTATGCAAGCGGCCCCTTACTCCAAGTTGCCAATTGGTTTAGCGTGCCTAGTTTGATACAAGAACAAAACTCTTATCCCGGAGTTACCAATCGTTTATTGGCAAAAGGGGCGGATAAAATTTGTGTTGTTTATGATAACCTAGGGCAATTTTTCCCAAAAGAAAAAATCGTACTAACAGGCAATCCCGTAAGGGCATCTATTTTGAATCTCAACGCGTCTCGACAAGAAGCACTGGCACATTTTAATTTAGAGGAAGATAAAAAAATATTATTAGTTACAGGCGGAAGCTTAGGAGCTAAAGGGGTAAATGAAGGATTAGCCGCACATCTAAAAGAATTGGCTAGTGAAGATTTACAAATCATTTGGCAGGCGGGAAAATTTTATACAGATTGGGCAAAAGAGCAAGCCAAAGACTACCCGAATGTGAAAGTGCTAACATTCATTGATCGCATGGATTTAGCCTATATTGCTGCCGATGCCGTTTTATCAAGAGCAGGAGGCGTAATTGCTGAATTGTGCATTGTGGGCAAACCTGTATTGCTGATGCCCTCGCCAAATGTTGCTGAAGACCATCAAACGGCTAATGCGAAGGCACTAGTCAATAAAAATGCTGCCTTAATGGTACGCGACAATGAAGCAAAAGACAAGCTATTAACTGCTCTCCGTCAATTGCTTTTTGATGAAAACCTTCGGCAAACACTCAGCCAAAACATACAGCAATTAGCCATCACAGATGCAGCAGAGCGCATTGCGGATGAGGTGCTAGGGTTGATTAAAAAATAATTACGAATTGCTTTTTTTAAAAAAAAGCTAAAGAGCCAAATATCTAAAAAGCTAAAAGTCCAAAAATCCAAAAACTGAATAAAAACTGACAACTTTTTTGGTATAAAAACCTTTAACATACGGCCATGAACCAACTATCATCTATTTATTTTATTGGCATTGGGGGCATCGGAATGAGTGCGTTGGCACGTTATTTTCACCGCAAGGGTATAAACGTATCAGGCTATGACCGCACGAATACCCCTTTGACCAAGCAATTGATGGCTGAAGGCATGGACATTCACTTTGAGGAAAATTTAGAATTAGCTCCAAAAGAGGTAGATTTAGTGGTGTATACACCTGCCGTTCCGTTAAGTCATATTGAGTTGAGTTATTATTTGGCAAATGATTATGAGGTGAAAAAGCGGTCAGAAGTGTTGGGGATGCTAACCGAAAATCAGTTTAGCATTGCTGTTGCAGGCACACATGGCAAGACAACGGTTAGTAGTATGATTACCCATATTCTTACAGAATCGGGTTATGGGTGTACGGCTTTTGTAGGAGGAATTATGAGTAATTATAATTCTAATTTTATATTACATGACCGTCCTGTGGTTGTAGTCGAGGCAGATGAATTTGATCGCTCATTTTTGAAACTTTTTCCAAATATTGCCGTCATTACATCAGCAGATGCTGATCACTTGGATATTTACGGAGAAAAGAAACATTTAGAAGATGCTTTTTGGGCTTTTGCTAGTCAAGTTGCTGATGATGGGCAACTCATTGTTAAGTGCAGTTTGCCGATTATAAATAAGTTGAAAAATAAATCTGTTTCAACCTATGATTTAAGTGACAGTTCTTGTGAGTTTTACGTCAAAAAAATAAACATAATTGATGGAAGTTATTCATATCAGGTAAAAAATTTTACGAAAAAATTCCATCTAAATATGGGCGGTTTACACAATATTGAAAATGCAGTAGCCGCCGCCATTGTTGCCAAACATTTAGGCATTGACGAAGAAAAAATAACGCACGCCCTGTCTACCTTCAAAGGCATTAAACGGCGATTTGAATACATCCTAAAAACGCCCGAAATAGTGATGATAGACGATTATGCTCATCATCCTGTGGAGATTACGGCACTTTTAACGTCTGTTAGAGGCTTGTATCCTGACCGAAAGATGACGGTTATCTTCCAACCGCACCTCTACTCTCGCACAAGAGATTTCGCCGATGGTTTTGCCCAAAGTTTAAGCCTTGCCGATGAGCTTATTTTACTAGATATTTACCCAGCTCGCGAGCAACCCATTGAAGGAGTTACTTCTGACATTATTTTCGCCAAAACAAACTGTGAAAAAAAATATCTTTTACAAAAAGAATGTATAACTGAATTTGTGAAAGAGCGAAATTTTGAGCTTTTACTAACTGTAGGAGCAGGAAATATCGATCAACTGGTGCTGCCAATTAAAGATTTATTACTAGAAAAAATAAGCACTCAAAAGTTGGTTTGAAAAAAAAAATGAATTAAAGTAGTGTTTTTTAGTAAAATACTAATCATTTGATAGGGTAGCTAAAGGGTGAGTAAAGCTTGCCTAATGAATTGTAGCTAATTGCTTGACAGCTAATTTTTTAAGCCCTAAAATTTCATTTTTCACTTGAATTATTATACCTTTGTTCTACTTCATAAACTATTAGAATAAAGTTAATATTTATTAAAAAAAAAAGATAGTGAATGAAGGAAGTTTTACATAAAATAAAACCTATTATATTTTCTTTGTTCTGGTTCTTATTGGGTGTTTGGTTTGTGGTGTTTATTGGCTCATCAGATCATGCACAGAAGCAAACTTTGTGCAGTTCTGTTTTTATTAAGATAGACTATGATAGGGGGAATTTCTTTGTGAGTGAGCAGGATGTAGAGCGAATGATAGCGAGTCAGTTGCCAGGTGGTTCATTTAATATACCTGTAGAAGAAATTGATTTACAGAAAATAGAACATTTTTTAGAAAATAGCCCTTATATAGATCATGCTGAGGTGTACATTGACATCAATGGTAAGATGTGGGTAGATATTTTACAACGCTATCCGCTAGTTAGAATCGTCAATGGCAATAATGAAAGCTACTACATTAGTAGTGAGGGAAAAAAAATGCCTATTTCACCAGAATTTTCTTCAAGAGTACCCATAGCCACAGGTGAAATTTGGGATAACGGCCGAATAGAAGGGACACTAGAAAGTCCAGCAACCAAGAAAATTTATTTGTTGGCAAAATATATTAGCCAACACCCTTTCTGGAAATCACAAGTTGAACAGATTTTCGTTAATAGAAAGCAAGAGATTGTCCTCATACCTAAATTGGGAGATCACAAGGTAATTTTGTGTGATATAGGAGCAGATGGTAAGGCAAAAAAGATAGATGAGGAGCAAGAACGGAAAGAATTTGAAGAAATATTGGAAAAAAATCTGAATAAATTACTAATTTTTTATCGGGAGGGCTTGCCCAATGTAGGATGGGGGCTTTATGAATCCATCAATTTAAAATACCGAAAACAGATTGTTTGTACCAAAAAAGAAATTTATGAGTAATGCGTCACCAATTGTTGCGAGCGTAGATATTGGCACTACCAAAGTCTGTGCTATCATTGCTCGCCGCAACGAGCATGGCAAAGTTGAAGTGCTTGGCGTTGGCCGAGCCGACTCGCTCGGAGTTATGCGTGGAGTTATCTCCAATATTGATAAAACCGTGCGAGCTATTCAAAAGGCTGTTCATGAAGCAGCAAAAAAAGCAGGTGTTGACATCATGAACGTGTATGTAGGCATTGCTGGACAGCACGTTAAGGGTGAACAACACAAAGGCTACCTGATGCGAAGTCAGGATGATGATGAAATTTCTAATGCTGACATTCAGCGTTTAGTAGGCGATATGCACAAATTGGCACTTCCGCCGGGCGACAAGATCGTTCACGTATTGCCACAAGAATTTATTGTGGACAATGAAGTGGGCATCAAAGACCCTGTGGGTATGTCAGGTGTGCGATTAGAAGCAAACTTCCATATAATTAGCGGACAAATATCTGCTATTAAAAATATTAGCCGTTGTGTAGAAAAAGGTGGGCTTAAAGTTGCCGAAATGATCTTAGAGCCTATTGCTTCAGCAGCAGCAGTATTGAGCAAAGAGGAATTAGAAGCAGGTGTAGCTCTTGTTGATATTGGTGGTGGCACAACAGATGTGGCCATTTTTCAAGAAGGCATTATCCGACACACAGCAGTTATTCCTTTAGGTGGCAACATTGTTACCGAAGATATTCGCGAAGGCTGTATGGTTATGCGCGATCAGGCAGAGAAATTAAAGGTTAAATTTGGTTGTGCCATTGCTACCGAAGCACAAGACAATGCCATCGTTTCTATACCGGGCTTGCGCGGTCGTCCTGCTAAGGAAATTTCCCTGAAAAACCTAGCGCACATCATTCAGGCGCGTATGGAAGAAATTTTGGAACAGGTATATTACGAAATTCGCCGTTCAGGTTATGAAAATAAATTGATCGCTGGCATCGTAATTACAGGCGGCGGCGGAAGATTGCGTCATTTGCAATACTTGGCCGAATACGTAACAGGACTAGATGCACGAATTGGTTACCCCAATGAGCACCTAGCAACAAATCGCTCTAACGAATTTAAAGACCCCATGTATGCTACAGGTATCGGTTTGATAATGAAAGCATTAGAAAATCCAATTCCTGCTGTGCAAATGGCTCCAATCGTTGAGGAAGAACTAGAACCAGAGTTGGAAACTGTGGCTAAAGCCGAAGAAAAACAAACACCGGGTTCTTGGTTAGATAACCTACTTAAAAAAGGTAGGGAGTGGTTTGAAGGAGATGTTAAAGATTTTAACTAAATTGACGACAGTAGTATAGTGACATGGGGTAAGTCTTTTACTATCAAGAACTTATCTCAGCTTCCTGTCCTAGTTTATTGTCTGAACCATTTTTATATAATAACTATTATTGCGTTTAGCTAAGTGAAAGGTGAGTTTGAGTTTAAATTTTTTGTTAAGAAAAAGGGAAAGTGTTGTTAAAAATAGCTTTTTTAACGGCTAGAAGTTTTTTTTACCAAAAAAATCACTCAAAATATTATTAGGTTAATATTCTGCATCAGTTCATAGTGATGTACTCACCTACTTTAGTTCAATGTATAGTTGTAACATTTTTAGTGTATTATTCACTATCTAACAAAACACAACTAAAGTATTGTTTATTGCTGTAAGAGGTTCACAACAATACTTTACATTCTAAAACTAATTTTTTTAAACCTAAAAAGAAATATAAACCTCTAAAAATATTTTGATATGCCTATAAAATTCGATTTACCGAAAGAAAGTGATTCCATCATCAAAGTAATTGGTATTGGTGGTGGCGGTGGAAACGCCGTAGGTCATATGTATAAACAAGGAATTGTGGGTGTAAATTTTGCAATTTGCAACACCGATGAGCAAGCTTTAGAGCAAAGCCCAGTTCCTTCACAAATTCAATTAGGCCCCGGCCTTACTGACGGTCGCGGCGCAGGTTCTAAACCCGAAGTAGGGAGAGGAGCAACTTTAGAATCATTAGACGAAATCAAACAAGCTATTGGTTCACATACCAAAATGGTGTTCATTACTGCTGGTATGGGCGGCGGAACTGGTACGGGCGGTGCGCCTGTAGTGGCTAAAGCAGCCAAAGAAATGGGCTTACTAACCGTAGGTATTGTAACAAGTCCGTTCAGCTTTGAAGGTAAAAAACGCCTAGAGCAAGCTTATAAAGGTATCGAAGAAATGAAAGCCAATGTTGATACCTTGATTGTTATTTCTAATGACAAATTGCGCGAACTACACGGCAACCTTAGTCTTTCTGATGCTTTTGCCAAAGCAGATGATGTGTTGACAACGGCTGCTAAAGGTATTGCTGAAATCATTACAGTTGCAGGTTATGTGAATGTGGATTTTGAGGATGTGAATACTGTAATGAAAGATAGTGGTGTTGCTGTGATGGGTACAGGTGTTGCCGATGGAGACGATAGAGCATTAAAAGCAGTTAAAACGGCAATGGCTTCGCCACTACTGTCTGACAATGACATCAGAGGAGCAAAGCACATTTTACTAAACATTACTTCTGGAACTAGAGAGGTATTGATGGATGAGGTAAGTGAAATTACTAATTACATTCAAGAGGCAGCGGGCTATACTTCTGAGGTGATTTGGGGGAATGGTGTTGATGAAGAATTAGAAGATAAATTAAGTGTAACGGTGATTGCTACAGGTTTTGAGACTGGCAAAAATCGTCAGGCTGCTGTGAATAAACGTAAAAAACAACAGGATAAAGTCGTATTGTCTTTGGATGATGACGATGAACCGTCTTACAATACACCACAACGCAACCGAGGCCGTGTTGTTGAAACCGAAGAGTTCAACTATGGCGACTATAATAAATATGAAGAAGAACCAGCAGACGAATATTTTCAACAGCCTAAAACGACTAAACGCAAAGAAAGACGCTACGAGGAAGTAATGGATGAGGATGAAAGAATGCGTGTTTTCATGGAGCGTAGAAAACGTTTACGTGGTTTGAGCATGAAGTTAAACAACAACAGCATCAGTCAGTTGGAAAATGAGCCTGCTTACAAGCGAAGAAATATTTCTTTAGAAGATATGCCACATTCTTCGGAATCTAATGTATCTAAATATTCTTTGTTTGAAGATGAAAACCGTAAACCTGAATTGAAAAAACGCAATCCATTTTTACATGATAATGTAGATTAAGAATGTATGCGGACTGTCCCTATCTAAAAAATGATTACGCAATTACTATATTTTATTTTGTTTTTTATTGAATTACTTTTTTAGAAAAATAGATAAATAAACAATAGCTATCAAATTTTTTGTGATCATTGATTTTAAAATTAAACAGACTTTAACTTTATATAGCATAACTTATGCTCGTAAAGTATAAGCAAGATAGGGTACAGATGTTTTCATGAGGTTTTTGGGGAGACTGCTTTTGGTAGTCTCCCTTTTTTTTAATTACGAATTACGAATTACGAATTACGAATTATCAATTACGAATTAGAAATCTGCTATTTTCGACTTTCCATTTTCAAGCTTCCATTTTCCATTATATAAAACGGTTCCACGAATCACAAATCCACGAATCCATGAAAAGAGAAATTTTAATCATAGGTGCAGGTGCAGTAGGTTTAGTCTATGGAAAGCACTTTGCAGATGCAGAACATGCAGTTACTTTTTTGGTGAAAGAAAAACACCTAGCTAAATTAGAGAAAGGCACTATCTTGTATAATTTGCGAAAAGATAGACAATTAAACGCCCCCATCACATTTTCCAAATACCATTTAATCAGTAATTTTGAGGAAGTAGGACAAAAAAAATGGGATGAAATCTATTTATGTTTTTCTTCCGTAGCCTTACAAAACTTTGATTTTGAGGGATTTAAACAATATTTGCAACAAACATCCACGATTATTTTGTTACAATCGGGTTTTAGAGATGCGGCTGTTTTACAAAAGCATTTTGACGAAACGCAAATCGTGAAAGGCATGATTACGATGATTAGCTACTACACGCCTTTGCCTAGCGAAAAGACACTACTACCGGGTGTCGCTTACTGGATTCCGCCTTTATTAACAACACCTTTTTCTGGTTCTACCGAGCGAGTAAAAGCCATTGTACAGACTTTTAAGGAGAGTAAAATCGCTGCTGCTTCTACGCAAAATGTGCAGATACAAGCCCTCTATCCATCGGCTTTTTTAGGCACTTTTTTAACGGTTTTAGAGGCAAATGATTGGAAATTTGATAAGCTTAAAAAAAATACAACTGCTTTAACAGCATTAAAACATGCAGTTGCCGAGCTATTTGGCATTTTAGAGCAAAATTTTCAAATTAAAATTCCATTAATTTTTAAAGTGATTCCACAACCATTTGTCGTAAAATTGCTTTTATGGCTTGCTCCCAAAGTAATGCCAATGGATATTGAAACTTACTTAGAGGCTCATTTTACCAAAGTAAATGCACAAACACAGTTATATATGCAACATTATTTAGAACTTGCCAAAGATAAAAGATTGGAACACAAGCATTTAGCGCAAATTGTAGCAGCTAACTGGAAGGAGATAACTGTCCAAGAGCCATCGCACTAGGATTTATTAGAAAAAAGAAATAACTTGCCGAGCAAAAATTTCAGGTATATGAAAAATTTTGAAACAGTAAAAGCCATCCAGAAATTCATAACAAGCGAAAAAAGCAAAGGCAAAAGCATCGGTTTTGTGCCAACTATGGGGGCTTTACATGTAGGTCATTTGTCGTTGATTGAGCAAGCGCGCACCAAAACAGATGTGGTTGTATGCAGTATTTTTGTCAATCCCACCCAATTTGACAATCAGGAGGATTTAACCAAATATCCTAGAACGATAGAAACGGATAGGCAGTTATTGATTGATTATCAGACAGATGTATTGTTTTTGCCCACTGTGCAAGAAATATATCCAAATGGCATGGAGCCAACAGAAGAATACGATTTTGGCTATCTGGATCAACCAATGGAAGGCGCATTTCGCAAGGGGCATTTTGCAGGTATGGCGCAAGTCGTTAAACGATTATTAGATATTGTGCAGCCTGATTATCTATTTATGGGGCAAAAAGATTATCAACAGCAGTTAATAGTCGGGCGTTTGTTGGAGTTGACAGGCATGGATACCGCTTTGGTGACTTGCCCGATTGTGCGAGAGGAGGACGGTTTGGCAATGAGTTCGCGCAATGTGCGTTTATCGGCAGAGGAGCGTAAAAAAGCGGCGACAATTTCGGCAACACTTCGTCAGGCGAAAGCTGATAGAGGCAATTATACACTTGCCCAAACCCAAGAGCGAGCCATAGAATGTCTAAATGCTGTTGATGGAATTAGGGTTGTCTATTTTGAAATTGTGGATGCCAAAACCTTGGAATCGTTAGATAATTGGGAGGATGCTGAACAGTTAATCGCTTGCACAGCAGTGCATTTAGGGTCTGTTCGCTTGATTGATAATCTATTTTTGTGAAAAAGGAGTGTTTTTTGGGAAAATCTTCTTTAAATTAATTTCTTTTTGCTTTTTTTCTAATAAATAAATAGCAATAGCATTGCCTTTACAAGAAGGGCATGTTTGTAGGTGAATAATAATAGGTTCAGGTAATTCTGCTACTACATCATTGATTAAAGCATCTACATAAGCAGCAATACCCATTTCACTCAGATGCTGATCAACATCAAAAAAGCTGTGGTAGTTATGTTTGTGGGGAAGCATGTTCTTTTTACTTTATGTAAAAATATTTTTTTAATTTTTTAGAGAAAAAACATAGGACAGTGAGTAAGTTTTTTTATTAAATAGTAGCAAAAATGTATATTGGAAGTTTTTAACAACTTTAATCTATTTAGACTGTAAACTGCTTTTCAAAGTAACAAATTATTGCTTTTTTTTTAACAAACATTTGTTAGTAGATAAAATTTAGCGATTAACATTTGTGTATTTTAATCAAAAATATCACAGTAAATCTTGATTGAATTTAAAAAATATTAATGCTTTGTCTATGTGAGTAAATACAAACTGTTTAGTATGTTTCAAATATCAAGTCTTTTTACCTAATAGTTTGTGCTTATTTTAACAGCTCGTGGATTCGTAATTAGTAGAGCAGTAATTCGTTTTTGGATTTTTTGACTTCTTAAATAAGTTCTGTAGCGACGGCTTTAGTCGTTAAAGTTCGTATAAATAAGAAATAATCAAAAACTTATAGCTACAAAATTAATCACTAATTTCTAAAAGCCAAATAGCAATTTTAGAAACAAAATCTTGTTATTCGCTGATTTTATTTTGTAAAAAATAGATTCAACAAAATAATAATTCATTTATTTTTATTACTTGAGTTGACTTAATAAGCCTTTGATTTTCAGGATTTTGTGTTTTTTTCTAGGCCTTAAAAGGTGTGACCCCGCTGGGGTCAAAGAAACTCACTTCACTTTTTTCTAACATACTTTGACCGCTCTGCGGTCACTGAACAAAAAAATGACCCTAGCAGGGTCAAAGTATGTTAGTTGGAAATGATGACCTAGTAATACGACCCCAGCGGGGTCGCGCCCTATTTATGGTATGTTTCAAATACTGTACTTTTCCACCAAACAATTTGTAGCTATTTTAACAGCTCGTGGATTTAGTGATTAGTGATTCGTATTTTGGCACTTTTTAGTTTCTTTTTGAATGAGTTCTGTAGCGAAGGCTTTAGCCGTTGCATATTTACAGATATTTAAAGTTCAAATCATTATATTCATGCCAATAATTAAATAATAATTTTTTATTTGTGAAGGCTAAAAATCCAAAAGTCTAAATAGCTAAATATCAATTTTAAAGGCAAAGTGTTAGGATGATAATGAAACATACCCTATTTATCAGCATAAGCATATTGCAATCAGTTAAATGCAAATGATATTTTCTTTGTTTTAAATTCTTGTTTTCTCATTTTGAAATCAGCGAAAGCCGAGAAAATGTTATACCAAAAACAGTTTAGAATCGTAATTTTTGATAGGCAAAGCCTATAAGGTTTGCTTCGGCGCGAGGTGAAACCTCGCCCCTATAATCTAGCAGGTGTGAGGCTTTGCCTCGCTCCGAACCAAATTTGTAGCCTCTGACTACACTGATAAAAACAAATGAAAAATTTAACAACTTTTGCTTTTATCCTGTTTTTGGTATAGTAAGAAAATGAAACATAAGTACTACACAATAATTAAACAAGACTCTTTGTTTGATTAAAATAATGAAAGTCAATACTTTAGCACAAAATTATGCACAATTAATTAGTGCCTGGCATTTACCAACTGTTTTTAGACCATCAAAAAAAATAAAGTTCCTATCAATTACGTATCTTTGAGGCTCAAAAAAATGGAGTAGCTGATTTATTTATTTATAACACCTACTCAAAATAATGCTTAAAGAATAGTAGAGTTTGGACTGAGAGACTGCCTTGATTAGCCTTTAGTTCATTAGCCGAGAAAAAAAATATTTTTTTTAGTTTTGTATATTTTTGGTTAATAAGATAATAGGTATTTGTTTTTGTTGAAGGTAAAAAGAATTTAAAACCTGATAACTTTGCAACCTTCCAAACTCCAAAAGAATAATTGTATGGAACAAATGCCAGAATTTGATGTCGTCATTGTAGGAGCAGGCGTAGCAGGCTTATCCGCAGCCATTCACTTACAAAATGAGGGGCTGAATGTAAAAGTTTTAGAAGCTGATGATGCCGTAGGAGGACGGATGAGAACCGACAAAGTAGAGGGCTTTTGGTTAGACAGAGGGTTTCAGGTGCTGCTCACGTCCTACCCTGAAGTACAGCGCATGTTGGACTACGACTCGCTGGAACTCAAGCATTTCTATCCCGGCGCGCTTATTTATTACAAAGAAAACATACACCGCCTCGCCGATC
>JAHDHV010000549.1 GCA_020631155.1 Bacteroidota bacterium
TAATTGTATGAAAACTTTTTCTTGTTTAATCCTCAGTCTGTCATTAACATTTTGTTTATTATTTAGTAAGCCCATTTGGGCGCAACAACATATTGTCAAACTCAACCTATTTGGCGTAGTATCCAATAGCTATGGCGGTTCTTATGAGTTTGTTCCTTCTGATAGACTGAGTATTGCCTTAGAAGCCAACTACCTCAGTCAAAAACGAGACGATGGCTTTAATTTGGAAATAACCAGCGAAAATGGATATAATATTGCGCCACAAGTCCGCTTCTACCCGGGTAATGCTTATGAAGGCGCACCAAAAGGTTTATTTTTTGGTGTTAATTTTATTTATGAAAATTTAAATGTAGAAAGGAATAATATTGAGTTAGATAGCCTCATTACTAGCGGCACAGTTACTAATTTGGGCTATGGATTAATCGTTGGTAGTCAGTGGATTTTTGAGGATCGTTTTGCGATTGATCTATTGTACAATCCCTACTATAACAATCCTACTGTGGATGGCGACTTAGCCAATCAACCGGCTGCCGTTGATTATACCGATAAAAAAGGCTTTCAATTCAATCGCTTTTTACTGTCTTTTGGTATTGCTTTTTAAAAATCTGAATCACAACAAAAAATACAATTATTAACTATGCTTTTTAAAAAAATTTAAATCATTTTCAACTTTCACTTTTCAATTTCCATTAAAAAAACCCTTTTTTTAACAACTCAGTAGCGGATAAATAATAGTTGCTCTGCTACCCAATCCCCCCCTATTATGAACGAAGCATTTATTGCCTACGTATGGAAATTACGTTTATTTAATCATCAAAATCTAAGCACTGTTAAAGGTGAAAAATTGGAAATTTTGGCTGTAGGCACAGAAAACAAACAAGGTGGCCCTGATTTTTTTAATGCAAAAATAAAAATTGGCAATACCATTTGGGCAGGTAATGTGGAACTCCATACTCTTGCCTCTGACTGGCTCAAACACCAACATCAACACGATGCGGCTTACAATAATGTCATTCTACATGTTGTGTATGAGGGTGATACACCTATTTGTCGAAAAGATGGTACACCTATTCCTACCCTTGAACTCCGACAGCGTATTCCACCTAAATTGTACCGTAATTATCTTTATTTACTGTCTAGCAAAACGTGGATTCCCTGCGAACAGTTAATCGCCAAAATAGACCCTTTTACGCTCAAAAATTGGCTTGACCGACTATTGATTGAACGTTTGGAGCGAAAAACAGCACCCATTTTAGCCAGTTTACAAAGCAATCACAACAATTGGGAAGCTACTTTTTATCAATTTCTAGCGCGTGCTTTTGGCACTAAAATTAATGCACTGCCCTTTGAGTTATTGGCAAAATCCTTGCCTATCAGCATTTTAAGTAAACACAGTAACAATCTATTTCAGCTAGAAGCTTTTTTATTTGGTCAAGCTGGTTTATTGGAAAAAGATTTTGAGGAGGACTATCCTAAGGCTCTAAAAAAAGAATATTATTTTTTGCAGAAAAAGTTTGATTTACAGCCCCTAAAAGGGCACATCTGGCAATTTGCACGCCTTCGCCCACCCAATTTTCCGACCATTCGCATAGCGCAATTAGCCCAACTATTGCATCAATCCACGCATTTATTTTCCAAAATCATTAACCTACAAACTGTAGAAGATTATCAACAGCTTTTTGCTTATGTGCAAGTTTCGCCATACTGGGAAACACATTATATTTTTGATAAAAAGTCAAAAAAATCAAGCAAAAAAATCGGCAAAAATACAGTCAATACTTTTTTAATTAATACAATTGTTCCTATATTATTTGTCTATAGCAAACAGCGAGCTAGTAATATCCATCAAGCTAGGGCTTTGCAATTGTTGGAAAATTTGCCCAAGGAAAGTAATTCCATTATTCAAAAATGGGCAACACTAGACATCAAGGCAGCATCAGCCTATGATTCACAAGGCCTTTTGCAGCTTAAAAATGAGTATTGCGATGCCAAAAAATGCCTTAATTGTGCTTTAGGGCATCAACTTCTTGTTCGAGATTCGTGATTTGTGGATTCGTTTAGTTAAAACAATTTTTCAAAAGGGTATAAAAAAGTCATCGTTTTTTCTAAGCATTGACATTTACGAAAAAGAAGCGCAGGCAGGTCAAAAATCGGTAGCGCAGCGTGGCCTTGTAGCGCAGGAACGATATTTTTGACAAGCGTTTTTGCTTACTTTTTGGGCGAATGCAAAAAGTAAGTCGCCGAAGGCAATCATGGAATTATAGACCCTATTTTCGGCGACGGATTCCAATTATTTAAACAGTAAACAAACCAACTCAACATTCAAAGAAACTGTTTCTTTAATTTGTGTGCCCTTTTAAAAACAATTTCAATAACTCAACAATGTCAAATAACTTATGTCAACAATAACAACTCCCAACACAAAGACCATTCCCATTGTTCCGTCTAAAAATCCCTTCATTGGATTGGCTAAAGAACTGCGCGGAGATACAACAGGAACAATGTATAAATACATGCAAAAATATGGAGCTGTTTATCGCATTCCAATTGTGCCATTTGTAAAATTACTCATTGTCACCTCCGCTGAAATTGCAGAACATATTCTGGTTAAAAACAATCGAAATTACATCAAATCGGCGGAGTATAAAGCCATGAAAAAGGTATTGGGCAATGGTTTGGTGACGAGTGAAGGCGATTTTTGGCGAAAACAAAGACGTTTAGCTCAACCCGCTTTTCACCGAAAACGAATTGCCAATTTTGCCAATACAATGGTTCAATGTGTAGAGGAGACCTTGCAAAAATTGGAGCAAAACATCAATAAAACCGTTGATATTCATGAGTTTATGATGGAATTGACGATGGATATTATTAGTCGAACGGTTTTTAATTTGGAAGAAGGAGAAATGGATTTTGATCGAAAAATTATTAGTGAAGCGGTGGCTATTGGTAATAAACATGTGGATAAATTGATAGATTACCCATTTTTTTGGACAGATAAATTACCTACAGCCTCTAATAAAGCTTATTGGAAAGCGGACGCAGCTTTAAAAGACTTGATATATGGCATCATTCAAAAACGGCGAGCATCGGGTATTCAAAAGGATGATTTACTAACGATGTTAATGGAAGCGCGTGATGAAGAAACGGGCAAGGGAATGAGCGAACAACAATTGTATGATGAGTTATTGACAATGTTCACCGCAGGGCACGAAACCACAGCAGTTGCGCTGACATGGCTTTGGTATTTGTTGAAAGATAATCCAGAAGCACTTGCCCAACTACAAGAAGAGACAGACCGAGTTTTAGGTGACCGCCTGCCTACTTTTGAGGACTTGCCCAAATTGACTTACACCAAAATGGTGATTCAGGAAACCATGCGCCTCTACCCTCCAGCTTGGATTGTTGGTCGCAAACCCTTGACTGATGATACTATTGGAGGTTTTACCTTTCCGAAAGGAGCGAACATCAGCATTTTTGTTTATGGCATCCACCGCAACCCTACCTACTGGGAAAGCCCTCTGAAATTTATACCAGAACGATTTGCACCAACAGCGACTAGTACACGCCCAAAATATGCCTATATGCCTTTTGGCGGCGGTCCTAGATTGTGTATTGGTAATAATTTTGCAATGATGGAAATGCAATTAGCCGTTG
>JAHDHV010000054.1 GCA_020631155.1 Bacteroidota bacterium
AAATATCTAAATAGCAACTGTTCAGGAAAGTGTTAGGAAGGAAATGAAACATACCGTATTGTTTACTAGCAATGTGTTAGTAATTATTTTTTAGTGTAAATTACAATGAATTTTCAAGAACATTCTTGTTTAAAGTACATTCACATCACTACTACAGCCCCCTTGTAAAAGTTTAATTATCAGCTAATTAAGCTTACCCCATTTATATCATCTTAGACATATTTCCCCTCTTTGGTAGCTTTTTGCTAGAAATTTTTTTTAATGAATTAGGATAGTTATATGTTCAATAAATGAACCATATGAAACTAATTCATTGCAGGGCAACTAATATCAGTTGCAATTGCTTTATTCATATGTTTTATTAATAAATTAACCAAAAAAAGTCAGTATGAAGAAGTTTTATTTAATTTTAGGGCTTACACTAGCTGTATTTACACAGTTGTACGCCCAACAAACCGTATCTGGTGTTCTGATAGACGGTGCAACGAATGAGCCTGTTATTGGAGCAACTGTTGTGGTAGCAGATTCTACCGCTATCGGTACAACTACCGATATAGATGGCAAATATGAGTTAGAAGTTCCCGCAGGTTTTGACAAATTACTATTCAGCTTTGTGGGGTATGACGCTCAAACTTTAGCGATTCCTACAGATGGTAGCAACTTAGATGTCAAAATGTCTGCTGGTATTTTGATGGACAATGTGGTAGTAACAGCTCTGGGTATTTCGCGTGAAGAAAAATCGCTGGGGTATGCAGCGCAACAAGTAACAGGCGACAACTTAGACAAAGCCCGTGAAACCAACATTGTGAAATCACTTACTGGTAAAGTGGCTGGGGTACAGGTTACAAGCTCTAGTAATTTAGGGGGCTCTTCGCGCATTGTTTTGCGTGGTGCAAGCTCTATTAATGGCAACAATCAGCCTTTATTTGTAGTGGATGGTGTGCCAATTGATAACTCAAACTTTACCACTGATGATCAGGCGAGAGGTAGAGGTGGTTATGATTACGGTAATGCCGCCCAAGATTTGAATCCCGATGATATTGAGTCTATGACGATTTTGAAAGGGGCGAGTGCAGGTGCTTTGTATGGTTCTCGTGCTGCGAATGGGGTTATCATCATCAAAACCAAAACAGGTAAAGCAAAAAAAGGTATTGGTGTAACGGTAAATTCTGGTGTTAGCTTCCAAAAAGTAGCGGTATTACCAGAGTATCAAAATCAGTACGGTGGTGGTCCCGGTCCCAATAGCATCTCGCCATTCGGTTATGCTGGTGATGAGGGATACTATAAAATTCCTTATACTGAATATAATGATGATGGCACTGTTAAAGGCGAGTATCAGTCATTTGATTTAATACCTGATTATGGTTATGATGGTAGCTGGGGACCTGCTTATTCAAATACTGCTAGTGACTACATTAGTCAATTAGGGCAGCAAACATGGGCAGATTCAGAACAAAACTTATATAGTTTCAGTAATCCTAGTTTAGCAGGCAATGGTCCTATTATGTATCGTGCTTGGGACAGCTTTGATGATTGGGATACCGAAAATTATGGCATCTCTCGCGCATGGGAGGCTCCATCTACTAGTGTAAGTGATTTTTTTGAAACAGGGGTTACGTATAACAACAACGTTGCCTTATCAGGTGGTAATGAAAATGCCAATTTCCGTTTGTCCTATACCAATCTTCACCAAAAAGGTACGCAGCCTAATTCGTCTTTAGATAGAAATACAGTCAGCTTTAATGGCAATATTAAATTAACTGATCGTTTATCGGTAGGTGCAGGGGCTAACTATATTGCTGGTAGAGGTAAAAACCGCCCAATTACTGGTTATGGCGAAAGTGTTATGTCTCAATTTAACCAATGGTATCAGCGTCAGTTAGATACAGATCGCTTAAAAAATTACGTCAATCCTGATGGTTCACAACGCACTTGGAACCGCAAGAGTGTTACTGATCCGCGACCTAACTATTGGGATAACCCATACTGGGAGCGTTATCAAAATGGACAAACCGACTCTCGTAATCGTTTGATGGGTAATGCTAATTTAACTTATAAATTTACAGATTGGTTGAGCATTACAGGTACTGCTATGAAAGATTTGTATACAGAAAGAAGAGAAGAACGTGTTGCTATCGGTGGTTATCGAGTTCCTATATATTCTGAAGATGTACGTTATGTAGATGAAACCAACCTAGAGTTAAGAATAAATGGTAGTAGAGATTTAACTCCTGCGCTTTCTTTAAATGCGTTTATTGGGGGAAATATTCGAGATAGAAATTATCAAAGAAATTATAATGCTACTCAAGACGGTTTAAGCATATCTGATTGGTACAGTTTGTTAAATTCTTTAGGTACTTTAGATACCGAAGATGAGACACAAAATAAAAAAGTAAACTCTCTTTTTGCTAGTGCTTCTCTCGGTTTTAAAAGAATGTTGTATTTAGACTTAACAGCTCGTAATGACTGGTCTTCCACGCTACCATCTAATGCTTGGTCTTACTTCTATCCATCCATAACAGGTAGCTTTGTATTTAGCGAATTGCTCAATTCCAATATTCTTTCCTTTGGTAAAGTACGGATAGGTTGGGCGCAAGTAGGTAAAGATACCAACCCATATGAAATTGCTCAAACTTATGAGCCAGAGCCAAATTTCGGTAGTAATCCTGTTTTAACAGTGCCTAACTCTTTAAAAAATGCCAACCTAAAACCAGAATTAACGCGCTCTTTTGAAGTGGGCACAGAATTGAAATTCTGGAGAGACCGTCTTTCTCTTGACATTGCAGTTTACAGAGACATCACACGCAACCAAATCTTTGATGTACAAATTTCTCCTACTAGCGGTTTTCAGTCTTTTGTTTTGAACGCTGGTAGAGTAAGAAATCAAGGTATTGAGTTGATGTTAAATGTGAAACCTATTAAAACGCCTAAATTCCAATGGAATGTTGGCTTTAACTTCGCTAAAAATAACAACGAAGTATTAGACCTTACACAAGGGGTAAATAGTTTGCGTTTAGCTTCTTTGTTTGGTGTCGCTCTTGAAGCACGTCCGGGTCAACCTTATGGAACACTTTATGGATTTGATTTTGTATACGATGCAGACGGCAATAAATTAACTGATGCAGATGGTTTTTATTTAAGTACAGATACTTACCAACCATTAGGCAGTACCTTAGCTGACTTTACAGGTGGGGTAAGCACCGACTTAAATTTTATGGGCTTCACATTAAGTGGTTTGATTGACTTCCAAAAAGGTGGTGTTATTCACTCCTTATCTAATCAATGGGGTAAATACAGTGGTACATTTGTTGAAACTGCGGAAAATAATATTCGTGAAAATGGTATCGTAGTAGAAGGTATGCTTGCTCAGTTTGACGATAATGGTAGTTTCGTTTATGATGATGCAAATGGAAATGGTGAGTATGATAAAGGAGAAAACGCCCAATCAACAGGTGAAGCTAATACTACAGCAGTTTCTGCCCAAAGTCACTTTTTCTCCAACCAAGGCTACGTTATTCACGCTGCCGATGTATACGATGCTAGTTTTATTAAATTAAGAGAATTGAGAATTGGTTATGATGTGCCTAGTTCACTACTCAGCCGTTTGCCATTCAAAAACCTAAATGTATCTCTAGTAGGTCGCAACTTGGCTATTTTACACAAAAATGTACCTAATGTAGACCCAGAATCCGCAATAAGTGCTAGAAATATTCAAGGTTTTGAAGGTGGGCAGTTGCCAACAGAACGCAGCATTGGTGTAAATCTTAACTTCGGATTTTAGTTTAGATTTTGGAATAAAACGTTTTTGTTTTCCCATAGCAAGAATTCATGATTGATAAATTTTATCTAATTTATTTTTTATATAAAAAGGCAAACAAAAACACCCATATTTAGTATGTTTCAACTTCCAAAAAGCTAAAAAGCCAAAAAGAAACATACCTCATTTTTCACTTTAAAAGAGACTAAAATATAATGAAAAATATAATAAAATTACTATCTTTTTATTTATTCATTTTCTTAATGCTTGGTTGTACAGGTGATTTTGAAGACACCAATACCAACCCAAATCAACCTTTAGAAACGGCAACAAGCTTTCTACTCACCTCCGCCCAAAAACTAATGATGGATCATACTTGGGATGAATGGTTCAACGGACGTAGAGGTAATCAACTGGCGCAGTACTGGTCTTCTAATCAGTACAGCAGTGAAAGCCGCTATAGATTCAGAGTAGAAATTAGCAACACTTATTGGCGTGTATTTTATGCTGAGGCTTTAAATGATTTACAACAAATCATCAATTTTAATAATGAAGATGCTGCAAAATATGTATTTTTTGGAGATACCCAAAACCAAATTGCAGTAGCACGAATCATGAAGGTATGGTTGTATCAAAATTTAACCGATACTTGGGGTCCAATTCCTTACTCACAAGCACTACAAGGTTCTACTAATCCTGAACCTATTTATGATACTCAAGAAACTATTTACAGAGGTTTATTAACAGAGCTAACCGAAGCGGCGGCTCAAATTAATACAGAGGGTGAAGGAGTACAAGGCGACATCATTTACAATGGGGACATGAACAAATGGAAAAAATTCGCCCATTCTCTTAAATTAAGGGTAGCCATTCGCATAGCAGATGTATTGCCTGATTTATCCGCACAATCTATTCAACAAGCCATAGACGGCGGCATCTTTGAAGGCAATGGTGATAATGCATTATTCAGCTATTTAGGGGGCGCACCTAACAATAACCCATTGAACGAAGATCATAAAACGCGTAATGACTTTGCAGCTAGTAACACTATGGTAGATGTATTAAAAGAATTAGGAGACCCTCGAATTGGAGAATTTTACGCACCAACTGTAAACACTGGCGAATTTGTAGGTGAAGTATATGGTCTAACAGAAGAAGATGCAGCATTGACACCTAATGATGATGTATCCCAACGTTCTGCCAAGATATTGGCGGCTAATTTCCCCGGCATCTATTTGGATTATGCACAAACACAATTCATCCTTGCCGAAGCAGTAGAAAGAGGCTTTATCGGCGGCGATGCAGCTAGTTACTACAACGAAGGAATCACCGCTTCCATGAACTTCTGGGGCATTGGAGATGCTGGAGCTATTGACGCTTACCTAGCACAAGACAATGTAGCTTATAGTTCGGTAAAAGGAGCTAGTTCTTGGAAAGAAGCCATTGGCAAACAAAAATGGATTGCTTTATACATGCAAGGCATACAAGGCTGGACAGAATGGAGACGCTTAGACTTTGGCATCCTTCAACTACCTGCTGGCGGTGCACTTTCTGGCGATGGTATTCCAATGCGGATTATTTACCCTACAGACGAACAAACATTAAATGGTGTCAGCTACTCCGATGGAGTTGGCCTACTAGGCGGTGCTGACGCATTAAGCACCCGACTTTGGTGGGATGTTAACTAGGAATTTTAGACGGGAGATAGGAGATGTGAGATGTGAGATTTTTTTATGTCAATGTACATGTCTTGTTATCTTTTCTTTGTAAAATAGAATAACTTGTAATAAGTTATTTTTCAAAATCCCCCTCAATTTTGATGAATCAAAGTTGAGGGGGATTTTATTTGGATTGTTGTTAGGAAAACCATTATTTTCGTAACTTGTGCTAAAATTTTAAATTCTAATGCTATTAATTTTTTAAGAGAATGATTACTTATATAAAAATAAATGGTTTTAAATCTTTTTACAACTTTGAAATGGAATTTAAGCCATTTACAGTTGTTGCAGGAGCCAATGCATCAGGCAAAAGCAACCTATTTGATGCCTTAAAATTATTGAAGCGTCTAGCGGAAACTGATAATTTAAAAAAGGCTTTTAAAGAACAAAGAGGAGAAATCACAGAGCTCTTTACACAATATTCTGAAAATAACTATGCAACAGAAATGGAATTTTGTGTGGAAATGTTGGTCAATAAAAAAGTAAAAGATGCATGGGGCAATGAAAAAGAATTAAAATATACCAGACTGCGCTATGAATTAAAAATTGAGCGTTTTACCAACACTATGGGTATACAAGATTTAAAAATAACTTATGAGCATTTAGAAAAACTAAAACATATGAAAGACAAATGGATTAAACTTATTCCTAAAAAAATGCGAGAACATTGGCGACCAAAGGTTGGTACGGGTAAAAGGGGGATACCTTATATTAAAACAGAAAAGGAAAATGACATACTTACAGTTTTAGTGCCTCAAGATGGTGTAAGGGGAGGCAATAAAAGACGTTTTCCTTTAACCAATGCAACAAGAACAGTATTAAGCAGCTTTGACACCATAGATTTTCCACATGTACTAGCTGCTAAAGAAGAAATGCGAAGTTGGAAATTTTTACAATTGAATCCTACTGATTTAAGGCAGCCAACCAATAAAAGTATGGGGGAGGATATAATTTCTGAAAGTGGAAAAAATCTAGCTGCTGCCCTATATCGGATTCAACAAGAAGATGAATACAATTTGCGAGAAATCGCTAGAAGATTACAAACCTTTATTACTCATTTTACACGAGTTGAAGTAATAGATGATAAAGAAAACAATCAATTTTTAATTCAATTGAAAGACAGGGATAAAAAAAAGTACAGTTCTCGAGTACTCTCAGAAGGAACCTTGCGCGTTTTGGCTTTAGCTATTTTAGAATCTGATAATACCTACAATAATCTACTTTGTTTTGAAGAACCTGAAAACGGTATCCATCCCCTTCGCATCAAGGATATGGCTACATTATTAAAAGATTTAAGCAATGATTTTATAAATGAATACATGCCTTTGCGTCAGGTAATTATCAATACACATTCTCCTGTTTTGGTTGGCACTATACTACAAAAATATATCAATGATAAACATGTAGGAGTTTATTTTGCTAGTATGCCAATGTTAATCACAACGATTAATGAAGAAAGAGTTGGTTTTAAAATAAGTACTTTAACTAAGCCCTTAGAAGGATATGATGCAAGCAAAAATATAGGTGGTCTATTTAAAGACATTAGCGTTGATGAAACAAAATATGCACTTTATAAGATTAAAGAATATTTAGAGACACTTAGAGTAGAAACTATTTTGGATAATTTAGACAAAAAGCAAAATTAAGTAATGGCAAGACAAATTTCTATTGGTTTATTAACAGAAGGAGTAACCGATCAACGATTTTTAAAAAGTATTGTAGAACGCACATTTAAGGAAATTAGTCATGAGTGTTCTCAACAAATCACCATTGGAGAATTCAAAGAAATTAATACATCTTCTGGGCTTTCTTTTGTGGAAAAAGTATTGGAAGCGGCCAAAACGGTGAAAAGGGAATTGGGTTTTGGAATGACTGTACTGTGTGTACAAGCTGATGCAGACAAAAAAAGTGCTAAAGATACCTATAAAAATAAAATCAATCCTGCTAAAAAAGCATTGGCAGAAAAAGAGGAAACAGAGTATTGTAAAATATTAGTTGCCATTGTGCCAGTTCAAGAAATAGAGGCTTGGATGTTGGCAGATAAGGAGTTGTTGAAAAGTGAAATTAGAAGCAAAAAAACAAATGCACAATTAGGAATTGCCCGTCCGCCTGAAAAAGTAGCAAATCCAAAAGAAATCATCGAAAATGCTATTCGTATAGTAGAAAAAGAACGGAAAAGAAGAGGACATAAACCATTGAAAATAGCAGCATTATATCAACCAATTGGTAACGAAATTGACCTAAAACAACTAGATAAACTCCCTTCCTATCAAGATTTTAAAGAAAATGCAAGAGAAGCTTTTAGAAGTTTGAACCTGCTCCATAAATAAACCCAACAATTTGCTTCATCGGGAATCTTTTTGCCAAAAAAAAGGTTATCACAAAGTCAAGTTTAAAAAAAGTCCGTAAAATTGCATCAACAAACCCCAAGTCTTATATCTTGCATCTTATAATCTTATATCTAAAACTAAATAAACACAATGAGTAATAATATCAAAAAAGATATGGTGGACATCAAAAAACCACCTGAGTTATTTTTAGAAACACAGTCTGTTATCAAGCAAATAGAGGAAGAAATTGATGGCACTTTCATTTCCTACTGGGTGTCAGACAACAGCCGAATCATTGGTGAGGATGCCCAATTATTCTACGATATTTTGAACGATAAAAACAGCCCCGAAAAGGTGTATTTATTCATCAAATCGGAAGGTGGTTCAGGGCAAGGTTCGCTGCGAATTGTGCATTTAATTCGCCAATATGTGAAAAATTTTACTGCCTTAGTGCCCCTAGACTGTGCCTCCGCCGCAACTATGCTCGTACTCGGAGCCAATGAAATACAAATGGGTGCGTTGGCTTATTTATCTGCCGTAGATACGTCTATCACACACGAACTATCACCCGTTGATAAAAACAATCGCAAAGTCAGTGTTAGCCAAAACGAACTAAGTCGAGTATTGAAATTGTGGCAGGAAAGACAAGGCAAGGGCAACAAAAACAACCCCTATGATGAACTCTACAAACACATTCACCCCCTTGTATTTGGTGCGGTAGATCGGGCGAGTTCTTTGTCCATTCGCTTGTGCAATGAAATTTTGTCCTATCATATGAAAGATGCCGAACAAGCAAGCCGTATTAGCGAACACCTCAATTCTGCTTACCCCTCACATGGCTACCCGATTACCATAAAAGAAGCCCAAAAAATCGGTTTGAATGTCAATAGTTTACCTAAAAGCATTAATGATAAACTCCTGAAATTACATGAGTTGTATTCAGAAATGGCGCAACTCGCCTATACCGACTACGACGAGCGCAATTATCACGACAATGAGATTTTGAAAATCGTGGAAGGATCAGATATTCAAGCCTATTACCAAAAAGACAAAGACTGGCACTACCGAGAAGCAGAACGCCGATGGGTACCAATGAACGACAATAGCTCATGGCGAAAAATCCAGTTAGAAGATGGCAAAGTAGTGAAAAAAGCATTTCACATACGGTAAATTCAATAATGATTCTTTATTTTTAAAGCGGAGTAGATTTAAGATTAATTGATGGTAAGTACAAATCCAAAAGTCTAAACAGCCAAATATCTTGGAGTTTGGAATGTTACAAAATTACGGTATGTTTCAAATAGCGTGTTTTTTTACCAAACAGTTTGTGGTCACTTTGACAGTTCGTGGATTCGTGATTCGTTTTTGGGCATTTTTTACTGATTGATTTCTTTTTGGATGTTTTCTATAACGAAGGCTTTAGCCATCATAATACTATAAAAATCAGAAACTTATATCCATTAGAAAAATCAAAAAGTGATTTATTTTAACTAATTTCTGGTCTCTAATTTCTAACAGCTAAAGAGCTAAAAGTCTAAATAGCCAAATAGCAATTTTAGAAACAAAGTGTTAGGATAAAAATGAAACATACCAAAATTACAAGGTTTTAAAGTTTTTATTTTTTTTTAATGAATTTTAAAGTTAATGCTTTTTGCTTTACTAATCACGGTTATACAAAATTAAAAGAAATTATTATTGTTTTTGTTAATGAAATAAAAGGCGAAAAGTCAATTTAGCTCCAAACTCTAAAAAAATCCAAAAGTCTAAAAGTCCAAAAATCTAAATAGCTAAAAATCCAAAAAGCTAAAAATCCAATTTTAACCACACAAAAAAAAATATTCACATGAAAAACATGTTTAACGAAACAGAGGCAAACGAAGTTATTGCCCGTATTGAACAATTAACTCCTGACTCTCAACGACAATGGGGAACAATGGATGTAGCGCAGATGTTGGCGCATTGCTGCGTGACCTATGAATATGTATTTGAAAACAAGCATAAAAAGCCCAACTTTTTGAAGAAATTAATATTTAAGTGGTTTGTCAAGCCGATTGTAGTGGGGCCAAAACCTTATGACAAAAACAACCGCACCGCCCCCGATTTCATTATGAAAGGCGACAAAGATTTTGCATTAGAAAAAGGCAGGCTAATTGACTACATCAAAAAGACGCAGGCACTAGGCGCAGTGCATTTCGACAACAAAGAATCCCATTCCTTTGGCAAACTCACCAAAGACGAATGGAACACCATGTTCTACAAACACCTCGACCATCACCTAAAACAATTTGGGGTATAGGTCTGTGGTTTGCGAGTTATGGATTTACAGTTGCGAGTTTTTTGTTTCTGTAACAAAGGCTTTAGCCCTGATATAATGAAAGTTGAGAGTGGAAAACACACAACTAAGTACCTAGACAAAATTAATGATACAATAGAAAAAGACTAAACTGCTCATTTTTAATACTTTATCACAAAATTGTGTACAATTAAATAGTGCTTGGCACTTAATTGGCGTATCATTTTCCATTCTCAATTGTCCATTTTCAATTCCAAAACAACCAACTGCCAATTGGCTTTATTCGGCGGCGGCGGACTGTCTTCTAGTGGCACGAAGCCGACCTTTTCGTGTGCTCGTAGGGAGCGCGTATTTTTTTTGTCAATAGCGGTGACCAAGAGCTCGAAATGGGGGGCGCACTGCTGCTGTAATTGCTGGTAGAGCCCCTGAAAAATGCCTTGACCGCGAAAGCCTTTGGCAACGCAGATTTGCCCCATGATAAAATAGGGAGTGTTTGCCAATGCTTTGCCCTTAAACGAAGCCTGCTCAATAACCGCTATCATGGGCAGGAGTTCGGGGACTTTTTCGCCGAAATGGGGCAGCATAGCCAACGCATAGCCCACCAACTGCCCCTCACAGTAGGCGGTAATATGCGGATAGGGACGATTCATTGCCCACAATACCTCCGCGCTATGCTGTAGGGTGACAAATCCCTCTTGCTGTATTTCGGAAGCCGATAATTGCGCTGGTAAATTGGCGTGCTGCAAAGCCACAATCTGCTCGCAATCCGCCACTGTCTGAGGATGGGTATAGGTGATTGAATGCATAAGGTTATTGTTAAGGTAGAGACGTAAAATTTTACGCCTATTTTGAATGATTTTCTGTAGCGAAGGCTTTAGCCGTCATAGAACTATAAACACTAAAAAACACAAATTTTAAGATTATTGTTGGTTATACTGTTCTGTAATATGTTCCTGCCAACCTAGAGCATTGGTTAAATGTGGATGCCCATTGGGAAATTTATATTGATAAATGCCTACTGCTTTGTCAATATATTCTTTGGCTAAAGCTAGTTTTTCCATATCCAAATAAATACTAGCTAAATTTATATAAGAACCAGCTAAAGAGGGATGATGTTTATCGTATATTTTTTCATAAATATCATTTGCTTTGTTTTGAAAATTTAATGCCTTTTGTAAATCGCCTAAGTCTTTATATATTAGAGAAAGATTATTGTAGGAAGTGGCTCTTAGCGGATGTGTATCTTCTAAAACATTTTCATAAATATCATTTGCTTTGTTTTGAAAATTTAATGCCTTTTGTAAATCGCCTAAGTCTTTATATATTAGAGAAAGATTATTGTAGGAAGTGGCTCTTAGCGGATGTGTATCTTCTAAAACATTTTCATAAATATCATTTGCTTTGTTTTGAAAATTTAATGCCTTTTGTAAATCGCCTAAGTCTTTATATATTAGAGAAAGATTATTGTAGGAAGTGGCTAAAGAGGGATGATGTTTATCGTATATTTTTTCCTCTATGTCAATGGTTTTGTTTTGATAATTTAACGCCTTTTGTAAATCGCCTAAGTCTTGATATATACCCGAAAGATTATTGTAGGAAGTGGCTAAATAGGGATGATTTTTATCGTATATTTTTTCATCAATTTTAAGAGCTTTGTTTTGAAAATTTAATGCCTTTTGTAAATCGCCTAAGGCTTGATAGATACTCGAAAGATTATTGTAGGAAGTGGCTAAAGAGGGATGATGTTTATCGTATATTTTTTCATAAATTTTAAGTGCTTTGTTTTGAAATAGGAGTGCCTTTTGTAAATCGCCTAAGTCCCCGTATCTCAAAGATAGATTATTGGCTAGGGTTGCTATATTAGTATCTTCCTCTGCTATATTTTCTACTAAACTTGTGGCATAAGGCACATATTTAGCTCCATCAAGAGGATTGTTTGTTACACATTTATTTAATTTATTAGCTAAAACATGAACTAAAAGTTGGCAGTTTTCATAAGTCGGCGGTATTTTTTCCTTTATCACTGCTTGTATAATGGGGTGTAGTTGGTAGTCTTTATCCGTATTTTCTTCTAGCCAGCCTTTTTTGATTAAATCATTTAAGGTATTCTCAAAATCGGCTTCTTGTTCGCTTGTTATTTGCAAAAAGGTAAAGATATTTTTATAAGAAATAAATATAGGCGGCAGCACCGCAAATTGCAGCAATAGCCATTGTTCATCTTCACTTAAAGGCTGTATATCAAACATCGCTTTTATGATGGCTGTTGGCTCTATATTGTTTTGTTTTTGGTAAGGCGTATCTATTTTGCGGTTTTTTATTTGCAAAATGCCTTTTTTATGCAAATCTTCATACAGCATTTCTAAAGTATATGACCTAGCAGCAGCCAAGTTTTTAGCCAATAATTCAATCGCCAAAGTATGCCGTTCTATAGCCGTCAGCAGTTTGGTGAGTAGTTGGTCTTGTGTGGCTGCTTGGGGGTAGTGTTTTATAAAAAGGGCTTTGGCTTTGTCCATCGGTAGCACCTCAATACGGTAGCTCGGAAAGTTGGTCAACTGATTGCGAGAGGTAATTATTTTGGTAAAATTCGGAAAATTAAGATGCTGTTGAATATAGCGCAATACCGCCGTATCATTGGCATTGTCGAGTACCAAAAGGTTATTGCCCTCAAGATTGTGCAGCGCATTTAATACGGCTCGCCATCGCTTAGGCGTTTCCACAAGGCTATCGGGTATATTCAGGCTGCTGGCAATCGGCGAAAACTCCAAAAAAGCCCTTTGCAATTTGCTTTCCGCTTCCCCCTCGCCATCAGGCACCATCACCCATGCCATATGGTCGTACTGCGTTTTATGTATATCCCAATAAGCAGCAGCAGCCGTACTTTTACCCACACCGCCAATGCCATTGAGCAGCAATAAATTTTTCTCTTTTTGCAAATGTTTGGAAATGTTTTTTAAGTCATTTTCCCGTCCTAAAAAATATTTAGGTAAAGGAGGGGCATTATTGGTAAGAAGCGGAGGGATAGATTGGGGTTGGTTGTCTATAATTTGGTCTAGTTTGCCATGTGTAGTTTCATGATGTTTGAGCGACTGATCGAGTTTTTCATCAATTTCATCTATTTTCTTTTCAATAGCCTTTAAACTAGCTAGTTCAAAAGCTTTATAGGCTTTTTCATAATCCTTATTTTTCAGCACCTCTTTAAAATAAAAAGGAATCTTCTTTTCTAAATTTTTAGCCAAAATATCCGCCAATTTGGGGCTATACACCTTCGCGCGATTACAAAACTCCTGCAATAAATCAGGAATAATGTCCGCCACTTCCTTATCCTGCAACAATTGTCGGATATTCTCCTCACTAGCCCGCACATTCGCCCGATTATCCAATTCCCCCCCAATTTCCTTTTTCAAGCGTTTAAAAAAAGCATTGACTTTGTAGCGATGCGACCAACGATACCAAGCCACCTGCCGACTATAATATCGCGCTTTTAAATGGTCAAAAGTCTGCTCAATGGCAGCAATCAGGGCTTTTTGCAAGTCGTGATTCAGGTCTTTACGCTGCCAATTTCCGAGAATTTTCTCCATTTCCCACTTATCCAACTGCCTACCGATAGCTCCAGCCCCGATACGGCCAGCCGTTGAACTAGCTATCAGGGTTAAAGGCGCGCTTGCCCCACAGGTCATATAGGCTAATCCCAAACTTCCTATAATAATGGCGGTGTCTTTAAGGGTGCTTTGTTTGTTGCTCATTTAACAATTGCTTTTGTTTAATTGAAAATGGAGAATTGAAAAGTGAAAATGATTTTTCATTCCTATTATGACGGCTAAAGCAGTCGCTACGGAATAGAACAGAATAGAAGGATGAAAATTAATTCGTAATTCGTAATTTCTAATTCGTAATTACAAGGGCTAAAGCCTTCGCTACAGAAGAAAATAGAACAGAAGGATGAAAATTAATTCGTAATTACAACAGTTTCTAACAAAAATACCATTTTTTTCGATATTTAGTTCCCTTTTTGGTAATGGAAAGTTGAAAATGGAGAATTGAAAATGATTTTGCATGAGTTTTCCATTCATTAAGTTTTCCATTTTCAACTTTCCATTTTCAATTAATAACTCCTTGACTATATATTTGTCAAAAAATGCTTATATAAAGGGGTAAAATGAACAAAATCTTTCTTTGCATAGTTGTAGTGAAAAGCTTATCTTGTTATGCAAAAGAAGCTGAAAATTAAGTAAATCCACTGTCAGTTATACATTATTGGAATGTATAATGATTTCTTGCGGCCTTTTTTGGCATTATTTATGATTTTTAAAAAATGAATATTGGAATTTTTAAAACATAGCACTTTGCACCAACTATCAAAATATAGATTACCTATTTTTTTGTTGGCGATAGTATTGTTTGTTTTATCTCTGCCTGCTCAGTATTTTACGCAAAAATTCCAATCGCCTAAAGCTGTTGCCGAAGCCATTAAACAGGATTTGCGAACATGGGAGGAGGATTTTCTGAAATTGACGGAAGATACCGCCCTTGTTAACCGATTAGCGAATAAAACGTATACAAAAGACGATTTTTCGACCTTACAAAGCAAGCCCTACGAGGTTTTACTGTGTAGAGATGGACAATTACAATTCTGGAGCGACAATGAAGCGATTCCTCCTTGTGATGCTTGGGAAAAGTATAAGGAGCGAGGCAATTTGGTTCATTTAAAGAATGGCTACTACCAATTTGTTCGCAAAGAAATAGAACTGCCCTCTTTTCCTGATCGCATACAAATGGCTAGTTTACAGTTGATTAAGTATGAATATCAGGAGGAAAATAAATACCTTGCCAATACTTCTAGCCCTTACCTCGCTATTCCGCAAGAGGTCATCATTAGTGCCGAAAAAGACATTGACAATATTGACATTGAGCCTGTACAGTTGGTCAGTAACAATGATAGAAATGCGCTGTACATTACTTACCAAAAAAATTCGCTTAATGCGCGTGTAAGCTATGTAACCATCATTCTACAAGGTATTAGCATCCTGCTGATACTGATTTTATTCTACAGTTTGGCTACCAAAATTGCCGCACAAAGCAAGCCTTTTCATGGGCTTTTATTCTTAGTTGCTTCCTTTGGGCTGATACTGGGTTTAGCTTCCTATTTTAAGATTCCTTTTCACCTACAAAAACTTGAGCTCTTTAATTCCGATCAGGTATTAGAAAGCAACTTTCTCTATAGCTCGCTGGGCAGTTTACTTCTTCTTTCGTTTTTATTTCTTTGGATAGCCTTCTTTTTCTATCAAAAAGTGGCGATCAATATCAGTGTGAAAATGATTAAGCAAAAGCAACTCGTTTTTATGGGGTCGCTTTGGCTCGTTTTATTGGCTGCTTTATTGATGGCAAATATCCTGAAAGACCTGTTAATCAACTTTGAAGTATCGTTTGCAGTAAATAATCTTATTTATTTGAATATCAAGACTTTAGCAGGTATTTTTACCCTCAGCTTTTTGATGGCGATTTTCTTTTTATTGTGTCAACGTATTTCCGAAGTTATCAGTCAATTGCAGCTATCCAATAGACAACAGCTGGTCGGTACATTGCTAGTGATAGCCCCTTATATTGCGTTTGCCCTTTTTAAAGGAGCTATTTCCCACGATTGGTTTGTGTTGGTATGGTTTATCGTCTTTTTAGTGGTAGTCAAATTGCTGGGCTTTGATAGTTATAAACTGGATTTTAGGCGGTTGACATTTTGGGTATTTTTCTTTGTCTTTTTTGCTTCTTATATTTTGCACGCTTTTGAGGGGGATAAAAAATACGAAGAACAAAAAAAGTATGCTAAAAAAGTAGCGATTAGAGAAGACCGATTAACGGAGTTTTTATTTACCCAAACAGCAACAAATATTATATTTGATAACATAATTACTTCTTATTTCACTGACCCTCTTTTACAAGAAAAAGAATTGGTTAAAAGGATAAAGAAAAAGCATTTAACAGGGCATTTTAATAAATACGACATTCAGGTAAAGGCTTTTTATCGCGAAAAAGGGATTCCTTTAACAGAAACGGGACAAAATTTAAACCTTAGTTTTTATGATAATAAAATAAAGCATGGTGGATTAAATAGCCAAAACAACTATTTATATTTGATTCCAAATAATGATAGGAGTAGCTACAGCTACTTAGCCAAATTACCTATTTTTTCGCAACAGGCATCAACGCCAATGGGGTATTTGATTATTGAAATGAAGCAGACTTCTGTTCAAAAAGCCAATGTATACCCTGAGTTGATTATGGCGGATCGCTTTAGGCAATCTATAGATGTAAGTGACTATAGCTATGCTATTTATGAAAATGAAAAATTAGAAAGCCGAACCGGTGATTTTGCCTATGAACATGAATTAAAAAATGTTTTTAAACAAGAAGAAGATGATTATTTTTGTGTCAATCACAATAAACAAACGCATTTGGTTTATCACCCTAGCGAGAATCAAACGGTTATTATCTCTTCTCCACATAATGAGTTTTTCAATTTTATATCTCTGTTTTCTTACTTATTTGTATTTGTGTGTATTAGTTTGTTACTTATATTTGTGACTTATTCCTTGCTCAAAACAAAGGATAGAACAGCTTGGATTGCCGAATTTCTATATTCTTCGTTGAGGAAGCGCATTAATATGGCAGTGCTTTTTATCATCATCCTATCGTTTATTATTATTGGCGCGGTTACAACAGGCTATTTCTCCCAACATGCTGCCGATTATCATAGTGAACGTTTAAAGCGGAAACAAAAAGAAGTATTGAGTTCTATTAACAATGCGTTACAAAGAAGTGAGGCTTTGCGAAGTAGTGAAGATTTAGAAAAAAATGAAGGTTCACAGAATGGAGCAACAAAAGAGGAGCCGAACAATGCTTTGTCTAAGCAGTCTAGTGAGCAACTACTAGAAATGGCACGCAATATTTCAGAAGTACATGCAATGGATGTAAATATATACAATACTGATGGTCAATTGTTATGTTCATCACAGCCTGCTATTTTTGAAAATGAACTGATTTCTAAACAAATGGATGCAAATGCTTTTCACCATTTATTTAAATTAGCGCGTACTTCTTTTGTGCAAAATGAAAAAATAGGAAAGTTAGAATATTTAGCGACCTATTCACCGATTACTACAAGTATGGGTGAGAATAATATTATCGGATATTTGAATTTGCCTTATTTTGCAAAAGAGAAAAAATTAAAAAATGAAATTTCTACTTTCTTAGTAACGCTTATCAATGTATACATTCTTATCTTCTTAGGTGCATTAAGTATTGCATTAGTAGTGGCAAACTCCATTACCAACCCATTGCGTATGATTGGTGATAATCTGCGAAGTATGAAGTTGGGTAGCGAAAATAAAAGCCTCACTTGGGATGGTAATGACGAAATTGGGCAGTTGGTAGATCAATACAATCTAATGATTCAGGAGTTAGATAAAAGTGCGAAGGAATTGAAAAAAGCAGAGCGTGAGTATGCATGGCAACAAATGGCGCGTCAAGTGGCGCACGAAATCAAGAATCCGCTAACGCCCATGAAGTTGAGTATTCAGCACCTTCAGCGTGCCTACCGAGACGGTCGCGAGAATTTGGATGAGTTGACCGAGCGAGTGACACGCACATTGATTGAGCAAATTGATACTTTGTCTCGCATTGCTTCGGAGTTTTCGGCTTTCGCTAAAATGCCTGAACCTAGAAATGAGGTCATCAATTTGAAAGATATTGTGTTGAACGCTGCTAATTTATATGAAGAATCTGAAAATGTGCAAATTATTAAATTGCTGCCAAAGGAAGATTGTTATATTTTTGCGGATAGAGGACAGTTGATTCGCGTATTTAATAATTTAGTAAAAAATGCAATACAAGCAATTCCTTATGATCGCGAGGGCTTGATAGTGGTTAAAATTGTACAATCGGATGATCATTTTACTGTAGAAGTGATTGACAATGGCATTGGCATCGGTGACGAGGAGCGTGAAAAGGTGTTTGCCCCTAATTTTACAACCAAAAGTTCGGGCATGGGTTTGGGCTTGGCAATGTCTAAAAATATTATTGAAACAGCGAAAGGCAAAATTTGGTTTGAATCCGAAGTTGGCGAAGGGACAACCTTCTTCATCCAATTGCCTGTAAGTAGCATCTCAGAGTATTCGTTGACTTAGTAATTTTGTATTAACCTTTTGGCTATTTAGCTTTTAGAAATTAGTGATTATGGAGCAGAAATTGGAAATTAATTTTTGAACTTTCTTGTAGCTATAAATTTTTGATTGTTAATTGTTTATAAGAAATTTAACGGCTAAATCCGTCTTTACATAGCTTATTCAAAAAGAAACTAAAAAGCCTAAAAACGAATCACTAATCTACTAATCACGAATCCACGAGCTATTGATTATCTCAAATCTTGTGTCTCCTATTTTATGCCTATTATACTTGACACCTAGTTTTGATTATTGAGTAAAAAAAATATTTATTTTGATATTTATTGAAAATAAAAAAAACTTTAAAACCTCGTAACTTTGCCACTTTCCAAATCCCAAAACTTTTTAACCTTTTAGAGTTTGAAGCCAAGTTAAGTTTTTGTATTTTATTTTATTGATTGAAATAATAATAAGTTCATTGAATTTTGAATGATTTTGATTAAGAAAATAAAAAGCATTGGTTTTAAAATTTACTAAAAACTTTAAAACCTTATAACTTTCTAACCTTCCAAACTCCAAAACCTTGTAACGCTAAAAATGGTAAAAATAGCAGATATAGAATTAGGAGAATTTCCACTACTACTAGCTCCAATGGAAGACGTAAGTGATCCACCATTTCGCGCTTTGTGCAAAAAATTTGGCGCAGATATGATGTACACCGAATTTATATCTTCCGAAGGGCTGATACGTGATGCGCGCGAGAGTGTGCAAAAACTGGATATTTACGACTATGAGCGACCCATTGGCATCCAGATTTTTGGGGCCAAGCTAGAATCCATGCAACGCTCGGCGGAATTGGTGGAGGCAGCAAAACCCGAACTGCTGGACATCAACTATGGGTGTCCTGTGAAAAAAGTGGTGTGCAAAATGGCAGGTGCAGGCATTTTACAAGACATTGACCGCATGGTAAGCCTGACCGATGCGATTGTAAAAAGTACCAATCTGCCCGTTACCGTTAAAACGCGCTTAGGCTGGGATGATAAGACCAAATACATTGTAGAGGCTGCCGAGCGACTACAGGATGTCGGCATCAAAGCCATTTCCATACATGGGCGCACCCGCAAGCAAATGTATAAAGGCAATGCCGATTGGACTTTGATCGGCGAGGTGAAAAACAATCCGCGTATGCACATTCCCGTTTTTGGCAATGGCGATGTGGATTCACCAGAAAAGGCTTTGGAAATGAAAAATCGCTATGGCACAGATGGCATTATGATTGGGCGTGCTGCGATTGGCTATCCTTGGATTTTCCGAGAAATCAAACATTTTTTGGCAACAGGCGAAAAGCTACCCATGCCCACAGTCGCCGAGCGTGTAGCCGCCGCCAAAGAGCATCTAACACGTTCTGTCGAATGGAAAGGCGAGCGTAGGGGAGTGGTCGAAATGCGTAGACATTACACCAACTATTTCAAAAGATTGCCCAACATCAAACCTTATCGCTTGCAGTTGGTTACCACTTATGATGTCGCTGAAATCTTTCAGACATTGGATATTATTGCGGAAAAATACGATGGCTATTATGCACAAAAACAGCAGAATGTTGGAGCTAGAGGTTAGGATTTAGAGGATAAAAGTTAGAGATTAGATTTTAGGCGTTGTGGGTTTTTTTTATCTATTGTAGAAACTAATTCTTTGCTTTTGCTAGTTTCAAAGTAAAAAAATGAGAATTTAAAACAAGAAATGCATCATTTGTATTTAATTGATTACAATATGCTTATACTGTTAAATAGGGTGCGACCCTGCTAGGGTCGTGTAATTTAGGTTAAATATTTGGCTAACATACTTTGACCGCTCTGCGGTCACTAGACAATAAATGACCCTAGCAGGGTCAAAGTATGTTAGAAAAAAGTGAAGGGAGTTTCTTTGACCCCAGAGGGGTCACACTTTTTTTAGGCTTAGATAATTCTTATAAGTACTTGGTAATCAAAAGGTTTTATTGAATGAATTTTAGTTTTGTTAAATCTATTTTTCTCAATAAAAAACTAGCAAAAGACAACTAAATTATTCCTTCATTCAACAATTCAATAATTATAAGTATAAAAAAAGAATGACCTTTACTAAAAGATACTACCTTTTGTTACTCTTACTGACAGGCTTCTTGTTAACAGCCTGCCAGTCTGATAAATTAGTCAATGGTGTGCAAGCACCTGATATTCAACTAAATAATGCACAAGGCGAGCCGATGCCCTTATCTTCTGTTGACAACAAAGTAGTGTTGATAGATTTTTGGGCTTCATGGTGCAAGCCCTGTCGTGAGGCACATCCCGATATGATCGAATTGTATGAAAAGTACAAAAATGCAAAAATTGGCAATGCCGATGGATTTACCATTTACAGCGTTTCCCTAGATGATAAAAAAGAAAATTGGTTGGCAGCGATTGAAAAAGACCAGTTGCCTTGGCCTTATCAAGTAGCCGACCTAAAAGGATTTGCCTCTAAATATCCAGATATTTATCAATTTGAACAAATTCCTACTTATTATCTCATAGATGAACGCGGTATTATTATCGGAAAAAATATCACCTACAAATGGTTGGAATACGAGTTAAAACGTAGAATGAAATCGTAAAATCGTAATGGCTTGTCGTTATTCCTCCCGTTTTGGTACAGGATCATAACCATGCGTTCCCCAGGGATGGCACCTCAAAATGCGCTTAATACCTAACCAAATCCCTTTGAAAACACCCCATTCTTCAATTGCTTCAATCGCATAATGAGAGCAAGTAGGCTGATGCCGACAATTAGACCCCAAATAAGGCGAAATCCCGATTTGATACCACCGAATTGGCAAGATAATTAGTTTTTTAAATGCATTTTTTAACATAATAAAAAAGTTTTTGGGTTATAATTGATGCGTGATTTGTAGATTAGTGATTCGTAGATTCGTGATTCGTGATTCGTGATTCGTTGATCAGTGATTAGATATTTTTTTTTAAAAAAAAAGCCAAAAAGCTAAAAGTCCAAATAGCTAAACATCCAAAAAGCTAAAAGTCCAAATAGCTAAACATCCAAAAAGCCAAAAAGCCAAAAAGCTAAATATCCAAAAGTCCAAAAAGCTAAACATCCAAAAAGCCAAATAGCTAAAAGTCCAAAAAGCCAAATAGCCAAGTTTACAGTATATTTGCTTTTTTTTGGGCTTAAAAATCTCTATTTTAAATATTATATCTAATAAAAAACATGAAACGCTTTAAAATATTGCTGCGATACCTAAAATTTTTAACCAAAGCACAAACTAAATACTATTTACATTCCCCTTTTGTTTATGAATTAGCAGAAAATGTAATTTATGACAAACGCTGGTACTACGCATTTGATGACATTGAGCAGTTGCGAAGGCAATTGAGCAATTCTACAGAAACAATAAGCGTTGACGATTACGGTGCAGGCTCTACTTTAAGCAGCAATAAGGAGCGTAAAATTAGTCAAATAGCTCGACATGTCGCCACGCCACCAAAAGCAGGACGTTTGTTATTTGATTTAGTGAAATATTTAAAAGCCGAACATATACTGGAGCTCGGAACTTCTCTAGGCATCGGCACATTGTACCTCGCGGCAGCCAATCAAAAAGCAAAAATATGGACGATAGAAGGCAGCCCAAACATCGCCCAAAAAGCCCAACAGCATTTTAAACAATTTAACTACAAACACATAAAAACACAAATAGGCACATTTGAAAAGGTACTACCCAATATTTTATCAAAAATTCCAGCCCTAGATGTCGTATTTTTAGACGGCAACCATCGCAAAGAGCCCACCTTGCAGTATTTTGAGCAATGTTTACCACTAGCACACAACTATTCCGTTTTCATTTTTGACGATATCCACTGGTCAAAAGAAATGGAAGAAGCATGGGACATGGTTAAAGCACACCCTAAAGTTACTGTTACCATTGATTTATTTTGGCTTGGGCTTGTTTTTTTTAGAAAAGAACAGGCAAAAGAAAATTTTATACTTTATTTTTGATTAAATTAGC
>JAHDHV010000550.1 GCA_020631155.1 Bacteroidota bacterium
GGAAGGGATTTTTTTATTTTATAAACGGATTCGTAACGCTGATTTCCAATCGGCGAATAGTTTAGGTATGTTTTTCATCCTCACTCCACAATAATCTCCAAATCAGGTAATTTTTCCAATAAAAGCTGTTTAAAACTAGAGGTTAATTGTGTCGCATCAATATGTAATTCATTTAGTTTAGGTAACTCTAACAAAGGTTGAAAATCAGTAATTGGGCTATGATTAATCCATAATTCTTCTAAATTTTGTAGCTGGGTGAGAGGGGTGATGTTGGTGATTCGATTGTGAGATAGGATAAGCCTAGTTAAGTTTGTCAGTTGATTTATTGATTGAATATCTGTAAGATTACTGTTGTATAATAAAAGTTCTGTTAGATTAGTTAGCTGATTTATTAGTTGCATATTCTTAATTTGATTACTACCTAAAGAAAGTCTAGTTAAATTAGTTAGTTGATTTATTGGTTGAATATTGGTAATGTTGTTGTTGTGTAAATACAGTTCTGTTAGATTAATTAGTTGATTTATTGGTTGAATATCTGTAATGTTATTGTTGTGTAACAGGAGTTCTGTTAGGTTAATTAATTGAGTTATTGGTTGAATTTTTTTAATTCGATTACCACCTAAAGAAAGTCTAGTTAAATTAGTTAATTGATTTATTGGTTGAATATCCGTGATTTGATTATTGTGTAAATGTAGTTCTGTTAGGTTAATTAATTGAGTTATTGGTTGAATTTTTTTAATTTGATTACCATCTAAAGAAAGTCTGGTTAAATTAGTTAGTTGATTTATTGGTTGAATATCCGTGATTTGATTGTTATAAAGCGAAAGGGCAGTTAAGTTGTTAAAATTTTTTATTGCTTGAATATTAGTGATTTGATTTTTGGATAAATTAAGAACTTCTAGCTTATTAAGATTTTTTATTAATTGAATGTGTTTTACTTCGCTATTTATTAAATACAGTTTTGTTAGATTAGTCAGTTGATTTATTGGTTGAATATCCGTGATTTGATTGTTCCATAAAGCAAGTTCACTTATCCCTTTCCAATCTTTTATTTTCTCTAAGTCTTTATCTGTTAGTTTAGTAGAACTAACAGATAAAGTCGCTTCCTCAAAGTTACAGTCCTTTACATAAGCATCTAAAATACTTTTACTAAAAGAACACTTCCTTAAATTTGTTTTGTGGAACACTGTATCAGTAAGATCACACTCTGTAAAATTTACCTCTTGTAATTGACAGTTGGCCAGATTTTCTCCAGCAAGAATTGTACGATTTTTTAATAAAAAAATACTAAAAAAACCTTCTAATAATGCTTGTTCGCCTATATTTAATAAAATATTAGCTGCATTTGTACCTTGCCATTGTCGTTCTTCGGGTAGGTTTTTGGCAGAGGTAATCAGGTCTAGTAGATATTGTTGATTGGGTTCTTGTTCTCGTATAAAGCGGTTGACTTCTTTACTTGTTTTAGCAGCGGCAAAATCCACTATTTTTCGCTCATTAATTTCCCGAACAAAGACACAAGCAGTCAAATAATCTCTAAAGGATTTATGAGAAATGCGGTATTGATAGGCTGCTGCATCTCGTATTAAAAAGGTAAAGGTTAAAAACTCATTTAAGCGTTTTTCATATTTCCATTCCTCTGTTACCTGAAAATATTGTCGTAAATTCAGTTCTTTTTCAATCAAGCGCGTATCAAAAGAAAGCGTATCATTTTTATACATCCAAACCGCTAGTTTTTCCAAAATCGGCAAACGATATTTACTAGGCACATGAAAACGCATATCCTTTTCTTTGCGCTGTAGTTCGTCCTCCATAAAACTAGCATATAAATCAGAGGCATTGAGTTGTTCGCCAGCTTTTAGGCGTTTTAGGGCATTGGGCAAATGGTCTATAATCAATTGCAGCAGTACAGGCCGTTGGCTAAGGTCACGTAGCCCATCTATTTTCTCAATTTGCGCCCAAAGTTTATCCGCCTCATCGGGTTTATGGCTGCGGAGGTATTGCTGAATTTGCTCATTTTCAAAAGGGAGGAGGTGCAGCACTTGGTAGTCGGTATTTTGTGGGTGCTTAAACACCTTTTCCATATCCTGCCGCGATTTAAAATACTCCTCTCGGCAAGTCAATATGGCTTTACAGTTGGGCAGGTCTATCAGTTGTTGCAGCTTGGCAAAATTTTTACGCTTTTCATCCGAATCAATATTATGCGTCATCTCATCAAAGCCATCCAATAATAACAGCAGTTCGCCAGCCTGCACCCGCTCCTGAAAACTCGCAAAATTTACATCCTCTATCCCCACCTTATTGCAGTGATTGGTCACAAAGGTATCCAGTTTCTTCTCAAAATTACGCAGCGGCAACAACAAAGGCAAGCGGTTTTTAGGGTCACTAATCTTCAACGGCTCCCCCAACACCCCCAGCCGTTGACTCGACAATTGATGCGCTAGATACTCCATAAAAGTCGTTTTGCCCGTCCCATATTCCCCCAAAATCACCAAGAGTTTTTGGCTATCATTGCCCAGCCATTCATTCAGGTATTTATCCAAAGGTCGGTAAGTAGTCGCCTCGTATTTTTTGCGATCTTCCTCCATATCGCCCTGTTTAAAATCCAAGTCATGTAGCTTTGTGTGCACATCCCTATACCGCCGAATTTCGCCATAAGTATCCACATAAAAACCCTCGCCCTTATCCAAAAAATCCGTTTTAAACTTATCTCGCAGCGTTTTAATGTATTGCTCCGATTGGTAGGAAAAGCTTTTTTTGCGGAGTTCCGCCTGCATATCATTGTACATTTTCAGCATCATTGGGTTGCTGGCCTGTAGCATAAACATCTCGAAAATTTTCCTAAAAAGCGCGATTTCTTCCTCTAAATGACTCACATTAGGGTAAGCCTGTTTTAAACAATGCAGTTCTCTATTTGTATGTAGTTGCGCCTGTATCAAAGGCTCTAATTGAACGCTTTCCTTGTGGTGAAAATCTTTGTTAAATGCTTCTTTAACTTCCTCACAACCAAAGAGTAATACTAATTCGTTAGGCATTTTATCCTCACTATATTTTACTAAAGTATGTGCATAAATACAGTCAAAATTATTTTCCAATTGACCAAATCCAAGCCTATTCGCGAGCTCAACTAATTTGCTATTGTGGTGCAAGCCTTTTCTTTTGGCAAGATTGATGATTTCTTTGGCAATAATGTAAGTAGTTTTAAACATAATGGCGATTCTTATTTTAGAGGCTTTTTTGAATAGGAAAGCAAAAATAGGAAAAATATTGGTGTGTACTTGAAAAGTAGGTGGAAAAGAAACCGTTATGCGATATATTTGTTAAATAAGTGTGGAGCTTTGTGAAGCTGATTATCAGTATATTTGAAGGTGCGACCCTGCTAGGGTCGTGTGACGAGAGGAAGGCATATAGCTAACATACTTTGACCGCTCTGCGGTCATGTTGAGGAAATAAATGACCCTAGCAGGGTCAAAGTATGTTAGATAAAAGTAAGAATAAAATTTTTGACCCTAGCAGGGTCACACCTTATGTAGTTTTCCGAATAAAGGAAACTGTATTTACAATCACCAACTGAAGACTCCGAAGATTTTTGTCTTGTTTTTTTGTAGGCTAAAATGTGATT
>JAHDHV010000551.1 GCA_020631155.1 Bacteroidota bacterium
CTGGCTAGAAAAGTACTTAGTAAAAAGTGAATACTTTTGTGTACCCTTTTGAAATTTGATAGTGCCTGTTACTTACATGGACTAATGTACCTGATTTTTTTGAAAGTTGAATGGCTTTCCAGTAAAAAAACTACTTTTTGTAATAAAAATGCAGTAAAATCTCAAAATACCAATCAACTATTTTGCTAGATTCTGTATTTAATGATTTTACATCTATATTGCTTTGGAAAATCACTTCCCATATATTTATTCTTTGCCGCGCTATCCATTTTCTTAAATTTCCTACTGTTGTAGGCATTTCTTGTTCTAATTCAGGTAAAAAGATATTTAAATTTTCACGTAATTGTCGTTTATTTCGCTTCTTTTTTTGTTCTCCAAAATCATTTATTATTATTTGTAGTAAGTGTTCAGAGCAATGAGGATAGAGCGTCATTAACCTTTGCATTGTTAGTGGAATGCCATACATTACCTTTAAACAAAGTTCTACTTTACTACTATCTTTTGTATTGTTAGTTAGATATAAATGAATTTTAGATAAATGTAATTGAAAAGTAGGATGATGTTGTAAAGTTGTTATTATATCAAATGCAGGATACTTTTTATCTAGTATCTCTAGTGAGTAGAATGAGTTGTAAACTAATTTGTTTTGTATGCATTTCTTTGTTTCATGCTTGATAACACTAGTGAAATAGGTTTCAAAACTTGCTCCATTTTTAGCTTTATAAGTACCCTGCCATTGTTTGTTTCTTACCTTTTTTAATAGTCGTTCTTTTACAATTTGCGCTACATCTTTTTGCTTACAATCTTTTGGGCTAAGGTGCTTACTTGTTTGTTCAATAATTTTTGAATATTTAACGACCAAGCTATCAGGAGCATTAGTTAATAAATGGAGGTCTAACTCTTGATGAATTTTTTTGCTATGTATCGCAAAAAGTTGTTGTAATATGGTATGTAAAATACTATTAATACTAGGAAGGGTATTTTGCAAGGAGAGCATATACAAGCTTACTTTTTGAATTAATTTGAGCTCAATAATATCAAATAAATATTTTTGCGCTTGTTTATCAAGCTTATACTTTGCTTTGGAAAAGTGTTCAATAGATTTATATAAGCTTTTTCTGTGTTTTTGAAGTAGTCGCTTAGGAGCACATTTAACAAGGTAAGCATCATGTTCGTAAACCAGAATATCAGTTAACAAATTACTTATTTGCTGCTCATTTAGCGAAGCAGGGAGCTGAGTTATCAGCAATTTAGAAAGTTTTGACTGCAATAGTTGAGTAATTTCTATATGTTCAAAATCTGTGAACATATAAGCTTGATTTTGCTCAAAAGCTTTGATTGTTTGCTCAATTACTGCTTGATGTTGTATTATTAAATCACTTCCCGAATCATTATGGCAATGTTTATTCATCTTCCCCAATTTTACAATCTACAGAGAAGTATGCCATTTAATTGTATTGTTCCCCAATAAATATATTGCATAAAATATGCATATATACTCATCCGTAAAATTATTCTACAATAAGTTTTTTTTCTAATGAAATGATAAATATTACAGAATTATGAGGTAACTTGTGATTGTTCACTTATTTTTGCTGTCCAATGCTTTTAGGAATGTTACAGCTCAATTTTAGACAAAACCAGTTATATGCAACTGTTCTATACACCTCATGTTGTTGATAAAAGTTATACATTAAATGAAAATGAGTCAAAGCATTGTGCTAAGGTACTGCGATATAAAGTTGGAGACGAGATTCATTTGATAGACGGAATTGGACATTTTTATAAGGCCATACTAACGGATGTGCATCCCAAAAAATGTCGTTTTCAGATTACCCATCAGCAGGCGGGCTATCAGTTGGTGAACGAGACACTCCTTTACCCAAAACCTAGCTATCAATTACATATAGCGATTGCTCCCCCCAAAAATGCTAGTCGCCTAGAGTGGTTTTTAGAAAAAAGTACAGAAATTGGCATTGACATCATCACGCCTATTGTAACACATTATTCAGAGCGAAAGCAAATTCGTTTAGAGCGTCTGCAAAAAATCCTAGTTGCTTCGATGAAACAAACGCTAAAAACACAATTACCTCAGCTAAATCCCTTAACTTCGCTCCATGATTTTTTGGCACAAGTAGCTCAACAAAATACAGCGCAAAAATATATTCCGACACTGCTCGGCAACACAAAGCCCTTAAAAAGTGTTTACACCAAAGGCAGTGATGCAATCTTAATGATAGGGCCAGAAGGAGGCTTTACAATCAAGGAAGTAGAGCAGGCACAGCAAAGCGGTTTCGCGCCTGTTTCTTTGGGAAATAGCCGACTTCGCACTGAAACAGCAGCAATTGTTGGATGTCATAGCATTCATTTTGCCAATATTTGATAGTTAGTTGATTTGTGATTTGTAGAACAGTAAAACAGCGAATTTTGGATAACTAAGTACTTGGACAAAATTAATGTTGCAATAGTAAAAGACTAAACTGCTCACTTCTAATACTTTAGAACAAAATTGTGCACAATTAAATAGTGCTTGGTACTTAATTCACTAATATCTGATTTCTAACAGTCAGAAATCTAAAAAGCCAAAAATCTAAAAAGCCAAAAATCTAAATAAGTATTTGAAATGAAAAATATAATTTTATTTTTTGCTGTGTATTTTTGCATAGTTAGCAGTGCATTGGCACAAAGGCCAATTCCTGTTAAAAAGGATAAGGAAAGGAAATCATTGAAGCCAAGCAGCAGCAGTACCATCAAAGTGGGCTTATTAAAGTATAGTGGTGGTGGAGACTGGTATGCTAATCCTACTGCCTTACCTAATTTAATTGAATTTTGCAACGATAATCTCAATATGAGCATACACCCTGATCCTGTAACGGTAGAAGTAGGGAATCCTGAAATATTTAATCTCCCTTTTTTACATATGACAGGACATGGTAATGTTGTTTTTTCGGATGATGAAGCTGAAAACCTACGTAAGTATTTGATCGGTGGCGGTTTTTTGCATATTGATGATAATTATGGAATGGACCCTTATGTGCGAAAAGCCATGAAAAAAGTATTTCCACATCTTAGTTTTGTGGAATTGCCTTATTCTTATGCTGTTTACCAACAAGCGTTTAATTTTGCCAATGGGCTGCCAAAGATACACCGACACGATGGCAAGCCACCACAAGGGTTTGGTATTATTCACGAAGGACGTTTGGTTTGTTTCTACTCTTATGAATCTGATTTGGGCGATGGATGGGAAGACCCCGAAGTACATAACGATTCTCCCGAAAATCACGAAAAAGCTTTGAAAATGGGGGCAAATTTGGTACAATATGCTTTTTCTCGTTAAAATGGTATGTTTCAAATAGCATGTTTTTTTACCAAACAGTTTATGGTCACTTTGACAGTTCGTGGATTCGTGATTAGTAGATTAGTGATTCGTTTTTGGACGTTTTTTACTGATTGATTTCTTTTTAAATGAGTTCTGAAAAGACGGATTTAGCCATCATGTTTCTTGTAATTATTTAGTGAATATTAATTTATATATAAAAATGGTATTCATTGGGGGGTATCCAATTTCTGATCTCTAATCGCTAATTTCTAACAGCTAAACAGCAATTTTAGAA
>JAHDHV010000552.1 GCA_020631155.1 Bacteroidota bacterium
AATTACGAATTAGAAATTACGAATTACGAATTGTTAAGGACATGTTTTAAATAGGATATTTTTTAAGCAAATAAGTACTTAGACATAAGATTTGAGACATGAGACGTGAGATAATTAACTCACTATTAATGATTTATGATAAATTCAATAGTTGTTTAATTTTGTCTAGTTACTTAGTTTAGGACTATTTAACAGTTAGTAGGTTCGTAATTCATAGATCAGTGATTGGTGATTAGACCAATTCTCTGATAAAGGTTTTCTTTTTGGATAATTTCTGTAGTACTGGCTTTAGCTGTCACAACACCATAAAAATTAAAAACTAATATCTAAATTCTTATTTCTAATAGCTAAATATCCAAAAGTCTAAATAGCTAAATATCCAAGCTCCCCTATTTCCGATCCAATTTCACCCCATTTTTATAACCATTCGATTGCATTGTTTTTTGTCGATTTTTAGTCGCATTTTGCAAGTCTCTTTCCTGTTTCAATGCCTTTCCTTTTTCATAAATCAATTGCATTCCCACAAAAACAGCAATACAATAAGCGATTACCAACAAAGAGTACAGGACATTCCAAGTCGCTAAAGAAGTGACAATCCAATAGTTAATGGCAATGGAAACGGTAGATAACATTACAAAAACAAGGGCTACTTGTCGGTCGTTGAGGCCACAGTAGGCTAGGTGATGGGTAGTATGGTCGCGCCCTCCGACAAAGGGTGACTGTCCTCTTTTGATCCGCCGTATACATACCGTAGTTGTGTCTATGATGGGGAGTAAAAAGGCGATGGCAGGCACTAAAAATTGTTGTACAGATAGCCGTCCCATTCCTTCACCGCGAAATTGCCACATCAAAACGATGCTGATGCAAGCTAGAAACGCTCCCAAAAATTGACTGCCCGAATCACCCATATACATTTTCGCAGGATGCCAATTGAAAAATAAAAAGCCAATTAAAGCAGCTATTACACCTACTAAAACAATGGCATAAAAGCTTGCAAATGTGCCGTTTAGGTAAACAATCATCAAAGCAGTGAGCAAAACAGCTGTAGAAACGCTTGCCGTAATGCCGTCCATATTGTCCAACATATTAATCGAGTTCATAATGCCAACTACCCACACTGTTGTAAACAATACATCTATCAACCAATAACCCGAAATAGGGATGTAAATGCCCATTGCCACAATAATGATGGTACAACCTAGTTGACCCAAAAACTTGAATCGCGGCGGCGTATTAAAGGAATCGTCTACCAAGCCAACTAAAAAGCCAAGCGTGCTAGACCCTACAAGTGCTAATATGGATTTATTATAAAATTCGGCATTGCCAAAAGGTAAGACAAAATAGGCACAAACGGAGAGTAAAAAAAGTATAAAAAAGGAGATACCGCCAATGGCAGGTTTAGTTTGAGAAGCCCAACGCACAAGATTCGCCGAACCGTTCTGGCCGTTTTGCGCTAGTCCTCCCCTGTGAATATTTTTCAGAAATTTGAGGAGTAAAAAATTGATAGCAATGGTAAATAGAACCACTATCACCCCAAAAACGACATATATACCCAACTGAATCGTAAAATCATCGAAGCGGCTCATCTTATCTGTCGAATAGTAATGGTTAAATGAGATTTGAGACGGGAGATTGGAGACATAAGATTTAAGATATTTTTACTATATCTAAAACAAAACTTTGGCAACTCACTAATTGCCAGTTTGCTAAACTTTAGAAAAATAAAAACCTTGTAACTTTGCAACCTTCCAAACTCCAAAATTTTCCAAACTATAGAATAATTCAAAAAAGCAACAATTTAAGTACTACACAATAATTAAACGGGGTTCCTTGTTTGATTGAAATAGTGAAAGTCAATATTTTAGAACAAAATTGTGCACAATTAATTAGTGCTTGGCACTTAAATTAAACTATTTGGAACGCAACACAATAGGCGTAGGTGTTTCAGCAACGGATTGCTTGAGTAAAATCTGTGCTGCTGATGGCACTGTTACTTGCGGTGCTGGCGCGACTTGGTAAATTTTCGTGGGGGAAGTCTCCCAAATCAACTGTTGATACAAACTGTCCATATCCCTCACCAAGCGCGTATAGCAATATTTTTGTTTAACAAAATCATAGCCTTCTTTCCCCATTTGCAATCTAAACTCCTTATTATCAACCAATTGCAGTAGATTTTGAGCAAAAGCATCTACATCTTTAGATGGCGACAATAAAGCGGTTTGATTCGGTATTGTTACATCTGCAACACCCCCAACATTGGTTGTTACAATCGGTTTATTGGCAGCCTGCGCCTCAATCAAGCTAACAGGTGTGCCTTCATTTAAAGAAGATAAGGCCACAACATCTAAACCTGCATAAACTTCATCTACCTTTTTAATCCAAGAGGTAAATGTCAGCGTAACAGGCTGTTGTTGAGCCGTTTCGTTATCGGCAAAAGGTATATTTAAAGATTTCGCCAACTCCTCAATATTACTACGCTCCTCGCCATCGCCCACAATAAACGCCCGAATTTTTGTAGTTGTTTTTTCGCAAAGTTGTTTTAAAGCCTGCAAAAATAAAGCATGGTTTTTAATTGGAACAATACGCCCAACGATGCCAATAGCAACCTCATCATCCGCAATTTGGTATTTTTGTCTAAATTCAATGCGTTTGTTGATTTGCTCATCCTGAAAGCGAGAGAGGTCAAAACCTAGTGGAATCGTTTCTATTTTTTCGTTTTCACAAATAGTATAAATATCTCCTAGCTCGGCTTTTTGTTTGGGGCTGATGGCAATAATTCGATTGCTAATTTTAGCCAAACGGCGTTCTATTTCTAGGAAAAAACGTGTTTTAATGGGGTTAAAGTAGGAATGGAAAACATGCCCATGGAAAGTGTGAACGATAATCGGCACACCGCATTGATAGGCCGCTAAACGTCCTAGTGCACCTGCTTTTGCTGCATGTGTATGTACAATATCAGGCTTATACGCTTTAATTAATTGTTTAATTTGATGAAAAGCTTTCCAGTCCTTCACTGGATTAATGGAGCGATACATATCAGGTATATAAGTTGGATTCAAGCCTAGTTGCTGCACGATGAACTCAGAACTTGCTTCGGTATCGCTTTTCATGCCACCTACGAGTTTGGTCTCGTATTCAGGGGATAGGTATTTAGATAATAGGGAAACATTATAGGTAGGACCGCCTATGTTTAGCCGATTAATAATACGTAAAATTCGTGGCATAGAGATTAGTTTAGTAAAGTAGTTTTACGATAAAAAACATTGCTAGTAAGGACAACTCCAAACAAATGTACGAAAAACAATGATTGGTGCACATTTTTTAGCAAAAAAAGTTGTTAGACCTCTGATTTTCTTTAGACGCTTTTAAGTCACAAAAAGCACAATTATTTCACCAAAAAATTAATTCTCAATAAAAAACAGTTATAAAAAATACTCAATTATTATTTTTAAAGTATTTTTTTCTTTTGATGGACTACTAATTTCTAAAATATTATTCACATAGGTAGTCATGCAAACGTAAAGAAAAAAATAATCTACTAAATGGTAAAGGTAGATTCGTGGATTGGTGATTCGTGGATTGGTGATTCGTGGATTGGTGATTCGTGGA
>JAHDHV010000055.1 GCA_020631155.1 Bacteroidota bacterium
CTCCTAAAAATAAAGCATATCAGTATTATGGGCAAATTTAATGTAGTCGAAGAGTTAAGATGGCGGGGAATGGTTCACGACCACACCCCCGAATTAGAAGATTTTTTAAATGAAAACAGTAGCGTTGTCTATTTGGGGGTAGACCCAACGGCGGACTCCTTACACATCGGCCATTTGGTCACCGTTTCCATGCTTAGACATTTTCAGCGAGCAGGCCACAAGCCAATTTTGGTCATGGGCGGTGCTACGGGCATGGTCGGCGATCCGTCTGGCAAATCAGCCGAGCGCAACCTCCTATCGCTCGAAACCATTCGACACAATCAGGCAGCCATACAGGAGCAGGCTTCCCGTTTCCTTGATTTTGAGGGCGAACACGCTGCCGAAGTCCTCAATAATTATGACTGGATGAAGGAATTTAGTTTCCTTGATTTTGTGCGTGATGTCGGCAAATACATTACCGTAAATTATATGATGGCTAAAGATTCGGTTAAATTGCGCTTGTCGCGTGAGGGTGCGGGCTTGTCTTTTACCGAATTTACCTACCAACTCCTACAAGGCTACGATTTTCTACATTTATACGAGCATAAAAACTGCCGAGTACAAATTGGTGGCTCGGATCAATGGGGCAATATCACCACAGGCGGCGAGTTGATTCGCAAAAAATTGGGGGGAAAAGGCTACGCCCTCACCTGCCCATTAATTACCAAATCCGATGGCTCTAAATTTGGCAAATCCGAAGCTGGCAATGTTTGGTTAAATGCCGATTACACCTCTACCTATAAATTTTACCAGTTCTGGATCAATTGCAGTGATGAAGGGGCAGCACGTTACCTAAAAATCTATACTTTTTTGCCCAAAGAAGAAATTGAAGCTCTGGAAAAAGAACATGCAGAAGCACCACATCGCCGCATATTACAAAAGCGTTTAGCCCAAGAAATGACTGTAGCTGTACATGGCGAAAAAGGCTATGACAATGCCCTGCGCGCTTCGCAAATTTTATTTGGCAAAGGCACTAAAGAAACACTTTTAGCCCTTTCAGAGCGCGAATTATTGGAAATTTTTGAAGGCGTACCCACCTTTACCATTGCTAAAACGGATTTGGAAAATGGTTTGGATATTGTGGAATTTTTAGCCCAAAAAACCAGCATCTACGCATCCAAAGGCGAAGCGCGAAGAAGCTTAAAAGGCAATGCTGTCAGCATCAATCAACAGAAAATCAAAAACATTGACCACAGCATTTCTACCAGCGACTTGCTCAACGACAAATATATTTTAGCACAACAGGGGAAGAAGAAATATAATTTGGTAATCGTAGAATGACTTTATTTTAATTACGAATTATCAATTACTCGTTCCGAATTTTCTTAAATTATTTATTAAATTCTTGATTTATTGAATTGATTAGTGATGCTGTTTTATATCCAAAATTAAAAAATCTTATATCTCACGTCTAATATCTTATGTCTCATCAGGGGCTTCCCCTCTGTTTCGCAAAAGCGGCTGCGCCTTATTTTGCTCAATCATCGGGGTCGGGCTTTCCGTTGCAATTCGCCTTTGCCAAAACACTGTTCGCTCTAAGCCTCGCTGATAGCTCTCTACGTTCCGCCCTCGCTCGGCTAAGGCTCTCTAGTGTTTGGCTGTGGCTCATTTCCACTAAAATCCCTAAGCCAAGCGAACATTTAGGTAATTTACCATAATCAAAGATTAATGGCAAATTAAAAATTGCAAGTTATGTTTTTTTGCAAGTGCAAACTTTTTTATTCATTTAATTGTTCCATTTACAAGAATTAATGCATTAAAAATTAAAAATATGATTTTTTTGCAAAAAGAAATAGCTAAATATGTTGCGCTATTAGATGAAGGTTTACAAAAGCAAGTACTGACATTTACCCAAACCTTAGTTAGCTTAGATGATCAATCTCCCTTGAAAGCAGTCAGTGGAAAAGAATTGACAGAGCGATTTGCAGGTACTATTACAATAGACGAAGCAAATGCTATGAAAGCATTAATTGATGATCCTATCTTTGGTTGTAATAAAATAGATAAAGATGAGTGGTAAGGGATTACTAGATACCAATATTATAAATTAAATATTTTTCCAATAAACTAATTTCTAAAGTCCAAAGAGTCAAAAATCTAAAAGTCCAAAGAGCCAAAAAGCCAAAAGTCTAAAAAGCCAAAAGTCTAAAAAGCCAAAAAGCCAAAAGTCCAAGCAATGAAAAAAGACACCTTAGAATTTCGTCAAAACGAAGATGCGTTTAAACTCGCTTGCTCCAATGTGCAGCAACACCTGCAAAAAATCTACAAAGGCGGTGGGCAAAAACGCATTGACAAGTTGCACAAAAAAGGCAAAATGACGGCTCGCGAGCGCGTCAGCTATTTGATAGACGAGGGCAGCGAATTTGTAGAAATTGGGGCTTTTGTAGGCTTTGAGATGTACCAAGAATACGGCGGATGTCCCGCAGGGGGCGTAGTGACAGGCATCGGCTATGTGAGCGGCCGACAGTGCATGATAGTCGCCAATGATGCGACCGTTAAATCGGGGGCATGGTTTCCGATTACGGCGAAAAAAAACCTGCGCGCCCAAGAAATAGCGATGGAAAACCGCTTGCCCGTCATCTATTTGGTAGACAGTGCAGGCGTATTTCTGCCTTTGCAAGCCGAAGTATTTCCCGATAAAGACCACTTCGGGCGCATGTTTCGCAACAACTCCATCATGTCCGCAATGGGCATTTTGCAGATAGCCGCGATTATGGGCAGTTGCGTTGCTGGCGGTGCTTACCTCCCCATCCTCTCCGATGAAGCCTTGATTGTAGACCAAACAGGCTCGGTATTTTTGGCAGGCCCGTACCTTGTTAAAGCAGCGATTGGCGAAGATGTGGACTCCGAAACGCTCGGCGGTGCGACCACGCATTGCGAAATCTCTGGCGTGACCGACTACAAAATGCCTGACGACAAAACTTGCCTCGACACCATTCGCGGACTAATGGACAAGCTAGGACAACAGCCAAAAGCAGGCTTCGACCGCATCGCGCCGCAGCCCCCCCTACTCGACCCCAACGAAATCTATGGCATCTACCCCGAAAATGGCGCGAAACCCTACGACACCCTTGATGTTATCAAACGCTTGGTGGATAATTCCGAAGTGCAGGAGTATAAGGCGCGCTACGGCAAAACCATTATTTGCGCTTATGCCCGTATTGATGGCTGGTCGGTGGGCATCATTGCCAATCAGCGCAAGGTGATGAAATCGAAAAAAGGGGAAATGCAATTTGGCGGGGTCATCTACTCGGATTCTGCCGATAAAGCTGCCCGTTTTATTATGGTGTGCAATCAAAAGAAAATTCCGTTGGTCTTTTTGCAGGATGTATCGGGTTTTATGGTGGGCAGCCGTTCCGAGCAGGGCGGTATCATTAAAGACGGCGCGAAAATGGTGAATGTGATGTCCAATTCTGTGGTGCCTAAATTTACGGTGATTATGGGCAACTCCTTTGGCGCAGGCAATTATGCGATGTGTGGCAAAGCCTACGATCCGCGCTTGATAGTGGCATGGCCGACCGCCAAAATCGCCGTTATGGGTGGCGCGCAAGCAGCGAAAACCCTCCTCCAAATCAAAGTTTCGAGCCTCAAAAAGCGCGGCGAAACCCTCCCAGAAGAAGCCCAACAAGCCCTCCTAAACGAAATCACCGACCGCTACAATAAACAAATGACTCCCTACTACGCCGCTGCTCGCCTCTGGGTAGATGCGCTGATTGATCCGTTGGAAACGCGCAAAGTTATTTCTATGGGTATTGAAGCTGCAAATAATGCGCCGATAGAAAAGCCTTTTAATGTGGGCGTGTTGCAGACGTGATTTTTTAGATGGGAGATGGGAGACGTGAGATTTGAGACTTTTTTTGTGGGTTCTATAAGCGATAAAACACCCCTAACTGCAATCCACAACCAAAGAGTGTACTTTTACTACTTGCCCCTATCAATGATTGGTAGTTATCGTATTCTTTGAGGAGGATGTTGTCAGGAGCTTCTTGTTGTGCGTCAAAGCTATTGTTAAATCCGATACTCAATTGCGAGCTTAATCCTACATACCACCTACTTCTGCATTGGTACAAGAAACCAGTAGATAATTGAAGAGCAACTATTATATTTGTTTGTAATGATCCATTTTCCCCTTTTACGATATGATTTGTATATAAATGATAATGCGAATTCCCTAAATCCTTATCATCTGCAATGCCATTTCCATCACTATCAATGGCATGTAATACAAAATTGGAATTAGTGCCCAGTGTGTTTGCCTCATATTCATTTTTACTGGTAAAAATGCCTTCGTAAGTGTATGTTTTGGAAATAAGTCTGCCTACTTGTACCCCTACTGTACTATACAACCGTAGCCTATAACTTAGATTTTGCATGAATGCAATATGAGGGGTAAATGTCAAATAGTTGAGTTGTAGTTTTTCTTCTAAATTATTGATAGTCAAATACCTAATATGGGTATGTTTATCAACATCTGTAGCGGAATAGCTGATGTTTAAATTATCTGCTTTAAGTGTTGTTTGATAGGAAGTGCAACCTAGTTGCAAACCTAAACCAAACCATCTATTGAAAAAATAGGTGCCTGAAAAACCTACTCCTCCTTCAAAATTGATAGTTCTACTTTCTTCAAGCTTCACAGACTGATTACTCGCAAAACGATAAGTTTGTATATCACTTTGCTCAATACTAATGTATTTCCAAGTTGGAGTATAAAAAACACCAACTAGCCCTTTAAAAACCTTGCTAACAGGTTCTGCTTTCACATATATTTTTAAGACCTCCTTTTCAATATCCGCAGATGCCTGCCAAATAATTTTCTTTTTTCCGCCTAGTTTAACAATACCCGTATCTCCTACTATAGTTGTTGGTATTATCGAATTTCCAGCAGCATCAGTAATTGAAGGTGATACATTATAAAGAGTATATTTGCTTTTCAGCTTATATTTTATATAAATACTTAAACTATCTGTAGTGAGTTCTTTTTTCTTAACATATATACTATCTTGGGCAAAAAGAAAGCTACTTATCCAACAAAGCCCAATAATTAAAAAAAGTATTTTTCTCATGATTTCTTTTTTAAAAAAATTAACAAAAAAACAATGAAATTGCGCTAATACAATATTACCCTTTCCGTATATTTTATAGAACCTATTTCTACAATCACTAAAAAAATACCTTTGGTCAATTTATCAAATGTAAAAGAAGTTTGACTATTTATAGTAGGCTCTAGCTTTTGTTGATAAATACTTTGTCCTAAAATATTGAAAATTTGCCATTGAACTGTTTCTTGCTTAGGGTTGGAGATGCTTAAATTTAAGTACCCCTGTGTTGGATTTGGATATAATTGTATTTCTGTTGTTGGTTCAGATTCAAATTGAAGTTGTTTGCCTTGATAGTTGATTTCGTAAACACTCTCGTTACAGTCATTATTATCGTTTTTATAGATGAGTTGTACAGAATAATTGAACGCATCAGATACATCAGCAATAAATATAAACTGATAGATTGCTCCTTCTATAAGCACTCCATTTTTCTTCCATTGATACTCTACTATTGTTGAATCTAAAGTACAAATCAGTACCCCTAAAGTGTCACTGTTTTCTTTTTTAAGAATAATTTGAGGGTTATGAGGTGGTTCATACACCTCTACTGTAATTGAATCTGCCGTTTTACATCCCCTATCATCTGTCCTAGTTACTGTATAGGTCGTTGTTTGCATAGGAAGAACATCTATCTTTGAACCATTATTAATGAAATTATTTTGTCCATCAGTCCATTCGAACTCACTCCCTTTTATGCCAGCACTTAATGATACTTCCTCTCCTGGGCAAATAGTAGGAATATCTATAGTATTTATTTTAACTGTATCTGATTCATAAACATTAACTGTAACCTCATTAGTACCAGTACAACCAAGGGAATCTGTCATTGTTACAGTATAGCTAGTTGCTTCTTTTGGGCTCACAGTTATAACAGCAGAATCAGTTTCACCGATTATATCTTTCCCTATCCATTTAAATGTTCCAATCCCAAGTGCGGTTAATATGCTGTTATCTCCTCTGCAAATAAAAATATTATTATCTTCATCTTCATCTATACTAACAACTTTAACTTTAACAGAGTCTGCAACAGTAACTTTAACTGAATCTGTAATCTCACAACCATTATTTGTAACAGTCACATGATAGGTAGTTGTTTCAGTAGGTCTAACCTCTGTCTCCGACGTAGTGGCCCCATGGCTCCATTTAAAATAACCATTACTGTTAGCTGTTAAGGTAGTAGGTTCTTGTTTACAAATCGTCCGATCATCCCCTGCATCTATAGTAGGGAGTTGATGAACTTTAATTTCAATTTCAGCGATGTTATTACAACCGTCTTCATCTGAGACAGTTACCCTATAAGTAGTTGTTTCTGTAGGATTTACAGTTATAATAGAATCCGTTTGTTCTGTATTCCATTGAAATGAAAATGAATTATTGCTCTTCGCTGTTAAGGTTGTAATACTTCCTGGACAAACTGTAGTTTCACTTGCGCTAATTTCAACATTGATATTTTTTGCTTCATTTTTGCAACTACCATTCTCCTCCTCACAATAATCAACTGTACAAGGATTTCCATCATCACATGTTCTCGCTATATTTTGACAACTACCATTCTCCTCCTCACAATAATCAACTGTACAAGGATTTCCATCATCACAAGATAAAGATATGCCACTATTACAAACACCATCATCACAAGTTTCTATACCATTACAAACATTCCCATCATCACAATCTGAATCATTCATACACTCACAAAAAATTTCCTCATTTTTGCAACCTTCTAACGAACTGAAAGGATCGCAAATATCTTCAGTACAAGGGTCTCCATCATCACAATTTGTATCATTTGGTGTAAATACACAGTTGCCACTCACGCAAGTATCATCAGTGCAAGCAATACCATCATCACAAATCATTGGTACATTTTGACAACTACCATTCTCCTCATCACAAAAATCATTGGTGCAATCATCATTATCATCACAATCTAAAGGAGTCCCTTTACAACTACAATCCTCCTTAATTTCATCACTAGTGGTACATCTATTACCATCATCACAATTATCTCCTATATTAGTCATACTATTACCATTCATACAATTAAATATTGTAATTTCTTTACTTTTCAATATCAAATTTTGTTGTGGTATGCTATCTATAGTACAATCACTATTGCTGATCTCACAACAATAAGTGCCTTTTTTTAAAATAGTTAAAGTACTATCTCCTACTATTAAAGTACTATCTCTTACTATTAAAGTGCTATCCCCTACTATTTGCTCAATTTTCTCTCCATCTTTAAACCAAGTGTAGGTATTATGACTTAAAGTGCCTCCTGCCTCTACATAAAGGGTTTGTGTTGATGTATCTAGGTGAATTGGAATAGTTGCTTGTGGAACATAATATAAACAGACTGCATAGGGACAACGATCACTTGTAATGGCTTCTACATTTTCTGCTAGTCCTTCAAAAGTAAAACGATTGTACTCTAATCGCAAATCTGTTATTTCAGTAAAGTGTGGTATAGGTCCACTTAATTGGTTATTGTTTAAGTATAGTATTTTTATATTACTTGTGCGGAACACATCTGGAATGCTGCCACTTAGTTGATTGTGATTCAACAATAAATATGTTAAGTTATCTAGGTTTTCAAAATTGGGAATCATGCCAGTCAATTGATTGGAACGCAAACGCAAATCCACCAAATTAGGTAAGTGATCAAAATTGGGAATGGAATCACTTAATTGATTCCATTCTAAGTACAAATGTGTTAAATTAGGTAAACCACTAAAATTAGGAATGGAATCACTTAATTGGTTGTCCTGTAAATATAAGTGGGTTAAGCTAGGCAAATCAAAATTAGGAATGGCTCCACTCAATTCATTGAAACGCAAATGTAAAAATACTAAATTAGGTAAACTATCAAAATTAGGAATTTCACCACTTAAGTCGTTATCCTGTAAATATAAATGGGTTAACTTAGGTATTTTAACATTAGGAATAGTACCAGTCAGTTTATTAGAGTTTAAACTCAAATCCACTAACTTAGGCAACTTATCAAAGTTAGGGATCTCTCCAGTTAATTTGTTTTTTTGCAAATATAAATGAGTGAGCTCAGGCAACTTATCAAAGTTAGGAATTTCACCATTTAAGTCGTTCTCTTGTAAATATAAATGGGTGAGTTCAGGCAAGTTATTAAAATTAGGAATATTATTTTCTATCAAAATAGTATCCCCTAGTTGGTTATCTTGTAAATATAAATGAGTGAGCTTAGGCAAGTTATTGAAATCAGGAATCCCCCCCTTTAATTCATTACCATACAAATATAAATGTGTTAATTTAGGTAAACCACTAAAATTAGGAATAGTATCCTCGAATTTATTACTATACAAATATAGATGAGTGAGCTCAGGCAAATTTAAATTAGGAATTGTATCCGTTAAGTTATTGTTTCCCAAATAAATTCGTGTTACATGACAGCCATCATCACTTAAAGTAATACCATGCCAATCAACAACAGGTTCTTCGCTTAACCAGCCTGCATTACTTGTCCAGTTATCTCCATCTGTTGCATTGTATAGTTTTACCAATTGCAAAGAATCTGCACTCAAAGAATCTAGGTTGTTTGCCTTTGCTGAAGGGGGTAGTGTACACTTTGTTATTATACAGGCAAGTAGTAATATATAGTAGTAGTTTGTTTTCATGGTTTGGTGTTTAAAAGTTAATTGTTTTTGAAAATGTAAAAAATTATCCTCTTAAAATGACCATTTAAGGAAAGTCGGATTGGCTCCTAAGTTACTCCAAATTACTTGCTCATATATACATAATTCACATTCCTTGCATTTTTCGCACTCTTCATAATCTTTGTCCTTTTCACATTCTTCATATTTCCCATCATTGTTCCTACATACTCTATATGTTGGATTTTTGCTTATTTCTCTAACTTCTTTATCAACTTCAATTAATACTTGCCCAACACTTTTTTTTCTTTTTAAGTGGTTCTTTAAAGCTGTAGCATAAGGACTTGTTTCCCCATTCTTACCATCAAAAGCTGGTTGTTCTGAGGAAGCTGCAAAACTTACTAAAATTCCTTCTATGGTAGGGAGTTTAAAACCTTGTGACATTTTATCATCAAGTATGGTTCTACATGCATCAATAAAAAATAAATTTTTACTACCTTTGCTTGAAATTTCCTTTATTAAACTTTCTAGTTTGATAAATTCATTCTCTGGATTAATACTATCACCAACTTCTTTTGCATCAATAGGAATTAGGTAATTGTTACCATCAATCTCATTACCATGACCAGAGTAATAGACCACTACTGCTTCTGCATTAGTTAATTTATTTTTAAATTTCTGAATAGTTTTTTCAAGTTCTATTTTGGATGCATCTGGAACTTTAGTCACATTAAAATTAACATTTTTCAATGTGTTTTCCATTGTATCAATATCTATCAGAGGGCTATTTAATGATTCCCAATTGCTGTAATCTTTATTGCCAATTAATAGTGCAAAGCGTTCAGACTCTTTAGGAGACATTGTAATTGTTCGTGCTACACTTTTGATTGTATCACTTTCTGTAACTAATTCTAGTCTGATGTTATTATTTCCCTTTTTAAGAGGAATAGGTACTTTAAAACCAGACGCTCCTATAGGAAAATCATCAAAAGGTAGACGTTTGATATCTTTAGAATTTAGAATGGCATTATTTCTAGTGAAATTTGGCTTGTAATTATCTATACCTATACCTATTGTCATGGCTATTGTACAAGACAATTCTTCCTTATTATTATCATATTTTATAATAGTATCTTCAGTTGGAATTTTCCATATAAACGGAGATTTAAAGGATAGGGTATCTTCTGGCTTAAAAGATAGGATATCTCTTGATTTGACTGGAACTGCATGTTGTGTACAATAAATAAAACTAACCAACAGTAATAGTATTATTAAGTAATAGATAAAAGATTTTGCCTTCATGATTGAACTGTTTGTATGTTATTATTTGAGCCTTTACACTACAAAGACGCAAGTGTTTATAGTTATATATTCTTTCAATAAGCGAAGCTATTTTAGTATAGCTTCGCCCATTTAGCTACTTTAAAAAAAGTATATTACTGTATTAGCTATCAAAGTTAAAACACAGTTTTTGTTTTTTCTTATCATTATTTAAATTAAATATCAATTCATACTTATAGCCTTTTTTAAATTGAGGGTTTTTATTGTCTAGTTTCTTTTTTATTGCCTCATTGTATTTGTGTACCTGAAATACTGAATGTAATATTATACTATCTGTAAGGGTAGATATTGTATCATCAGATATACTTTGGAAAAGACACTCCTCACCTTTGAAGGAGCAATTTTTTACCTCTACATATAATGGTACCTTGCTTGGCAAAATTGGTTCAAATAAAGCTTTAGTAAGCTCCTTTATTTTTTTCAAATTCTTATCCGTTTTTTCATACCACCCCCTTAATTTTATTACTAAACAGAAGCCTGTGTCTGTTTTTTCTATCGCTACTTCATCAATGGCTTCAATTAGTTCAGATGTAGTCCTTGAAACTTTAGTAGCGTTAGAAGTTTGTATTACATTTTCAGCATTTGCTAAAAAAACATTACAGGCTATTAGTAGCAATATTATCCAAAAGCTACTAGGAAAATTAAACAATGATTGATTGTTCATAAAATTAATTTTTAGGTTAATTGTGTTTTATTATTGGGATTAAAGCCCATTTTACTTAGTATTTGATTGTAAATAAGGTAAATATAGATTATTTGAAAAGTGAAAAAATAGGTTATCCCAAAAGGGAATAGTTTATAGGTAATTATTGATAAATAGACAAATAAGTAAGAGAAGCCAAAGCTAACAATTAAGTTAAATATAAATACAAAAACAGTTCTTTTTAAGAAAGAATAGTTGGTATTGTAAAAAAAGCTAAAGATGCTTCCTATAATAAAATTAAATAGGAAAAGATACCAATAACTGCCTTGTTTATAAACACTGTTTGTCTCTAAATTTAGATAAGCATTAATATCTAATAAGATATTAGGCATTTTCGCATCAACAGGAGTTGCATACTTTTGGATATCGTGGCCGTATTTAGTAAGATATTCATCAAACAAACCCAAACAAACAATTTTACCTGTTAATAATTCTTTGATTTCTTCTTCTGAGATAGTGTCACTGATCAATTCTGATAATTGATAATGGGAAATGGCTAGTTTCGTTGTATCCTTTGATTTATTTCTCAATAGAAAATTAATTGTAGTAATAGAGTTATTTACATTTTCAATCCTATTTTTTTCCTGTTCTTTGATACTTGCTAATTCATAAAGCTTGTATGCAATAGAGTAGTGTTCATTATCATCACGCCTATACTTATAAAGACGAAAATCCTCTGAAATAGAGTGTTGTATCTTCTGAACATATCCTAGCGAACTCCCTGAACACATAGGAAGTTCCAATGATTGGGAATCTATACGAGTTTCCTTAATTCCACTATCATCATAATTTAAATATAGTGAATCCTTGAGATTAAAAACATAAGGTAATAATAGGCGTTTACCAAATGGCTTCATTGCTGTACACAACCTATTTCTGGAGTTCTCAGTTAAATCTCGAACTCTATAATTGATATATAGGACATCTAATTGGAAGGTATCACCTTCCTCTAATAAAGCAACTTTCTCTAAAAAAGCAGCTAAACTATCCGGTATTAAACGATCTGTTTCACTATCTATAACACTACTATCAAAATTAATAAAGGTGAGTTGTTCCAATTTAGACGCATACTTATTATATTCACAATCATCTTTTTGATCAATCACAAGCTTTTTTTGAACCCTATCATATAGTGACTGTTCTAATTTTATTGCTCCAGGTGAAGTCTTAAAAATGGCAGTACCTCCCCATACCAGGACAGCATAGAGTAGACCAAAACTTAAAATTGAAAGATAAAACTTAATAGAAGATGATTTTTTTTGCAGAAAAGCCTTCATAAGCTTTGCATTATTTGAATAATAAAATGAATGAATGGACTGCTTATTCTTATTATTCAACTTTAAAAGTAAAAAAAAAATTCCAACAAACAAAAAAAAACTATTATTTTACTTAACACTGCTTTCAAAATAAAATAATTTTGTGTCAAATTTTCATAAAAAAAAGTGTTAAAAAACTTAACCTAAATTCGATTATCACGAAGGTAAATATTTGACAGTCAATGATTTATTTTTTTGCAATTACTAAATAAAAATAGATTACTTTTCTAGTAGAAAAAAATCCCTAAAATCCACCCTAAAATTGTAAAACGCTCTTTTTTCAACTGGTTTTACTAAACTAAAACAAGGAAGGAACGAACTATACTAACAAAAAAGCCACAAGCTACCACAGTTTTAAGAGCGTTCCATATGATATGAGGAAAATAGAGGTAGGTTAGCGAAATACCTAAGGCGGAAATTCATTCAACAAACTTTCTTTCTACGTATTCTTGTTCTATTATTTCGCCGATAACAAATCGGCATTATGAGTAAAACAAAAAAAAAGCCCATATCATTCACTCGCCAAATGATATGGGCTTTTTATATTTTTTCATACATTTTAAAATAAAACCAAAACTAACATACAGCATACTCTATGCCTAAAGACAAAAGTAAAACTCCCCCTCCCTAAAAAGCGCAGCCATTAGGCAAGGGAGATTGAGTCGCTAAATCTTGGGCAAAGTTGAGAGGCGTTGTTGTGGCGGAAAAACCAGTGCTGACAGAGCCTTTAAATGCGGCGGTACCGTAGCCGATGGTGTTCATATGTGCGCGAACCCAAACAACCTCATTGGCACCGATTTTTACTGTGCCTCCTGAGCGTGTGAAGGGCTGCTCATCAACATGGCTATGGTATAAAACACGACGATATAAAAGTTTTCCATCTTCCGAAATGACTTCCCACCAATCGGCGTACTGATTGCAACCTGTATCTGAGCTATGGATGGTTACAGAAAAAGTGTAGTTTTGCTCACTCCCCCTAGCTTCAACTGCTGTTACTTTCACAAAGGCTTGTTGTTTTGTTTCCTTTTTTACTGTTTCTTGCATCTTTTTTTCTTTTGATACATTCGATGGTTTATTTTCATCTACTGCGGTGGTTTGAGCGTTCTCCACTGATGCGAGTACTTGATTGTTTTGCTTGTTAATGGATTGGGTAGTGGATTTACTGTTATTACAGTTCACAAACAACAATAATATCAGTAATAAATTGATACAAAAGTGCATAATAAATATTGGTTAGGGTTTGAAAATGATTTTTTAAAGCTAAGAGATTGTCTTGATTTTCGTTTTTGAAGCTGAAAATGATGCATTTTGTTCCTGAATGTAGCGTTTTTTAAGCCAAAAGATGAAATCAAAACAACCTAAACAAAAATAATAAAAAAACAGCCTAAAAGTAGAAAAACTTCTAGGCTGTTTTTTTATTATAATTTTTTAATAGACTTAATTGGTGGTAAGGATAGCTTGTAAGTGCCAAGCACTAATTAATTGTGCACAATTTTGTTCTAAAGTATTGGCTTTCATTATTTTAATTAAACAAAGAGTCCCGTTTAATTATTGTGTAGTACTTAAGACGCTGACTTATGAAACACAAATTAGCTAACTATATTGATGGTAGGTTTGTGATTCGTGCAATTACAAATCCAAAATCCCATCAATCCAACACAATTTGTTTGCGTTTTAATTCAAAGTTTTTGCCTAAGTAAACCCGTTTTACCTGCTCATCGGCGGCCAATTCTTCGGCGGTTCCTGACTTTAATAAATTACCTTCAAAAAGCAGGTAGGCTCTATCGGTAATTGACAAGGTTTCTTGTACATTGTGGTCGGTAATCAGTACGCCAATGTTTTTGAATTTTAACTTTGCTACAATGTGCTGAATGTCTTCTACGGCAATTGGGTCAACGCCTGCGAAGGGTTCGTCTAGTAGAATGAATTTGGGGTCAACGGCTAGGGCGCGCGCTATTTCGGTACGCCTACGCTCTCCGCCAGAAAGTACACTGCCTTTGCTTTTTCGCACATGCTTTAGACCAAATTCTTCTAGTAGTGATTCCTGCTTTTTGCGTTGTTGCCCTTTTGTTAATGTTGTCATTTCCAAAACTGCCATGATGTTATCCTCCACACTCATATCACGAAAAACCGATGCTTCTTGTGGCAAATAGCCGATGCCAAGCCTTGCTCGTCTATACATTGGTAATTTGGTAATATCTTGACTATCCAAAAATATTTTTCCACTGTTGGGCTTAATCAAACCAACAATCATATAGAAGTTAGTGGTTTTTCCTGCACCATTTGGGCCAAGTAAACCCACTATTTCTCCTTGTCGAACATTAATGGATACTTTATTTACAACAGTTCGCGATCCGTATTTTTTAACTAAATCCTGCGATCGAAGATTCATAAACAGAGGTTAGAGGTTAGAAATTAGCGATTAGATTTTAGAGGTTGGAAATTGATAGAGGTAGAGGTAGAAAATTTTGTAGGGTCACAAGATTCTTCTGTGTCCCTACAAAACATCATTCGTAATTGATAATTCGTAATTCGTAATTAAATTCAAGAGGCTCCTTTGACAAGCCCTTCCCTCTTTTTATCCTCTTCCGACATTTTAATGTCTCGGATATTGAGTTGTAGGTTGACGTTGCCATTGTAGCGGTTTTCTTCTAGGGCGAAACACAAATCAAAGCGTTTGCCGTTAGAAATCTCGTTGTAGCGATGACCGATATTGTAGCCGATACCTTGTACAGAAGGCGAATTTTGTTGCCTCACATACAATTTAAGATGATTCCTTTCTTTTCCTACGACACTTGACCAGCCTGTATCTGATAATTCTCGGCTGACAAACACAGGTTTCATATTTTCGGGACCAAAAGGAGCAAATTGACGCAAAATATTGTAAAACTTATTGTTAACAGCACGCAAATCTACCTCTGCATCAATCACTATTTCGGGAATCAGCAACTCTTCGGTAATGGTGTTGGCGACTACTTCCTCAAATTGTTCGATAAAAGTAGGCACATTTTGCTTTTTAATGGTCAAGCCTGCGGCGTATTTATGCCCACCAAACTGCTCTAACAAATGGCTACAAGCTTTGATGGCATTGTAAATATCGTAGCCAGTAACCGAGCGCGCCGAGCCTGCCACAATGTCCCCCTCTGTAGAGTCGGTGAGTACAATGGTTGGACGGTAGTATTTTTCAATCAAACGAGACGCAACAATACCGATTACGCCTTTGTGCCAATGTGGTTGATAGAGTACTGTAGATTTTTTATTTTGCAATTCTGCGCTTTGCTCTACAATATTCAATGCTTCTTCTGTAATGCCAGAGTCCACGATTTTACGCTCGTGATTTTTTTCTTGCAATACATTCGCATTTTTCTTAGCAATCATTCCCTCCTTAGAAATCAGTAAGCGCACCGCATTTTTAGCGTCGTCCATTCTTCCCGCCGCATTGATGCGTGGCGCGATAATGAAAACAATATCGGAAATGGTCAAGTGTTTATGCTTGGCGTTCAGTTCAATCAGGGAGCGAAAGCCCGGACGCGGACTTTTGTTCAATTTTCGCAGCCCATAATATGCCAGCACCCTATTTTCCCCATTAATTGGTACAATATCGGCGGCAATACTCACAGCTACCAAGTCCAACAAATTCATCACTCTTTTAAAAGGGATGCCTTTTGTTTCGGCAAATGCTTGTACCAGTTTAAAACCAATACCGCAACCGCTTAACTCCTTATAAGGATACGGGCAGTCCTTTCTTTTGGGGTCTAATACCGCATAGGCAGGTGGCAACACATCGCCCGGTCGGTGATGGTCGCAAATGATGAAGTCAATGCCTTTTTCTTTGGCATAAGCGATTCGTTCAATGGCTTTGATGCCACAATCTAATGCGATAATTAGACTAAAACCGTTTTTGGCAGCCCAATCTATGCCTTTATAAGAAACGCCGTACCCTTCCTTGTAGCGGTCTGGCACATAGTAATCCAAATGGAAGTACAACTCACTGAAAAAGCTATAGACTAATGCAACTGCTGTTGTTCCATCTACATCATAATCACCGTAAATCAGAATTTTTTCCTTATTGCGTATTGCTGTATCAATTCGTTCTACGGCTTTGTCCATATCCTTCATTTCAAAAGGATCGTGTAAGTGGTCTAATGAAGGGCGAAAAAAATCGCGTGCTTCCTCATAAGTTGTTATATCACGCTGCACTAGTAATTTGCACAGGGTGCGACTGATTTTCAGCTCTTTGTATAATTTGTCCACCAGGTCGTCCTCGGCGTTTTTGATAACCCATCTTTTGTTCATTTAATTTGTGATTATTATTATTAAAAATTATTTTTTTCTTAAAGTGGACAAAGCGATTTTTTTCTGTATTTCTTTCTATATTTTTATCAAAAAAACAGTGTTATTTTACTTTATAAGACACTTATTTATTTGATAGTAAAACTAAAATACATAAAACTCATTCACTATATTAAAAAGAGCAAAAGCTATTTTATAGGTATGTTTCAGTATCATCCTAACGGTTTGCTTCTAAAATTGATATTTAGATATTTAGACTTTTGGATTTTTAGCTATTAGAGATCAGAAATTAGTGGAACCGAATTATCTTTAAACATCTATAACAACATAAAAAACAGGTATTTATACCACAAAACAATTAGAGTCTTTGTTACAAAACTCACCCAAAAAGAAATTACAAAGTCCGAGAGCGAATCACTAATCAACGAATCCACAACCTATTAATGTAGGCACAAACTGTTTGGTTGAAAAGTATGGTATTTGAAACATACCATTTTACACAATATTTTGAAAGAACATAACTTGCTAATTATTGGTCATTGATACACAGTTATAATGGCATATAATATTTATTTTTTACACAAAAAAAACCATAATTTACCAATAGTACATCTATCATTTTTAGCAAGTATAACCTTCTTTATACAAGTTGACTTTCCTGTCATTTTGCACACTGCTATTCATATATATACAGGATAAATAGCTTTCAAGTTCCAATTAAACCTCTATTTTTCAAATACTTAGAAAAAAAACAATAGTAATTAGAATAACTGGGCTTAAAACTCAACTGCCTGTATCTAAAAATAATCAGTGATTTGTTAGGTGGCTCTTTGTAGGAATCATTCTTCCGACAAATTGCCTTGACATCAGTGCAAGTATTCAGTAATGGCTAAAAGCAAATGATTTCTCAGATATACTACAGTAAATAATGGATAATGAACTTATTTTCGCCGAATATTTTTTGTAAAAAAAACAGCCAAAATCTTAGCAATATTTTCAGTTACAAAGCTTTTTATAACTTACTTACTATCAATTATTTATCCTAAAATTGAGTGATTTAAATTTTAGACAAACCTACTAGATTTTGAACAATTTATTGAGCATAGATGTATGACATCAGGCTCTTATTTAATTAGCATTGAATTAACGCTAATATTTATGTATTAATATGGGGAAGTAGTATCTTTTTTTTCTTATCTAATAAAATATTATTTTACCATACATTTTGAAAAAGTATTTTTCGCCAGTATAGAAAGTAACATTTATAAAGGTCATTTAGTTGTTAAATGTTGTGAAAAAAGATTTTTTTTAACATAAAAAACTTTTAAAGAAAAATAGTTCGCAATAATTCATCAATCCTCCCTATAAACGTAACAATTCCCTTCACATTATCTTATAACCGACAATCCAACTGTAATATTGTCAGTCCATTAGCTGTTTTTATGTCAAAATAACCCTAATAAGCTGCAAGGTATAATCTTTGTACACTAATCTCGAACAATTGCACAATTGTTCATTTTTTAAGTGTAAATTTGCGTTTTTCAAATAAACGCACAAATTCCGTTATTCATCCACAATCCAGATACACCCTAAAAAGTGTTATCTTAAATTATACAAACTTAATATTACAATGAATTTCATTAATAAAGTATTAGAACTCATACTTGGTAAAAAGTCTGATAAAGACATTAAAAAGGTGATGCCGATTGTCCAAGCTATTAAGGAAATTTATCCTGAACTAAGTTCCCTTACTAATGACGAATTGCGCTACAAAACGGTTGAGTTCAAGGAGCAAATTGCCGAGTATTTAGCAGAAATTGATGGAGATATTAAGCAGTTAGAAGATAGCACCTTAGGCAATCCCGATGTTGACCCTGATGAAAAGGCAGAGCGATATACCCAAATTGACAAACTAAAAAAACAAAGGGATGAGCTTTTGGAAGAAATCTTGGAAGAAATTCTACCAGAAGCCTTTGCAGTAGTTAAAGAAACAGCACGCCGATTCAAAGAGGAAGATAGCTTGACGGCTACCGCTACCCAACTAGACAGGGACTTATCCATCAACCATGAACACATCACCATTGAAGGCGATCAAGTGACTTATCAAACTAGCTGGATGGCAGGTGGTACTATGATTTCATGGGATATGGTTCACTACGATGTGCAGTTGGTTGGGGGAATTTCGCTACATCAAGGAAAAATTTCTGAGATGGCAACAGGGGAAGGGAAAACGCTTGTGGCTACTCTCCCAGCCTACCTCAACGGATTGTCAGGACAGGGTGTACATATCGTTACAGTAAACAACTACCTAGCCCAACGTGATTCCGAATGGATGAGTGCCATTTTCAACTTTTTAGGGTTAACTGTTTCCTGTATTGACCAGCACCAGCCTAATAGCCCTGCCAGACGACAAGCGTATATGGCGGACATCGTTTATGGTACCAATAATGAGTTCGGCTTTGATTACCTCCGCGATAATATGGTTCGCAACCCTGACGAACTGGTGCAGCGCAAACAGCATTTCGCCATGATTGATGAGGTGGATTCTGTTTTAATTGACGATGCTCGTACTCCGTTGATTATTTCTGGTCCTGTAGAGCGTGGCGATGAACACCAATTTGACGAGCTCAAACCGCGTATTGAACGCCTCATTAATGCTCAACGCAAATTGACCCGTAGTTTATTGGTACAGGCTAAAAATCAAATTAAAGAAGGCAAAAAAGGGGAGCATGATGGAGGCTTGGCTCTCTTACGAGCGTTTAGAGGTTTGCCTAGAAATAAAGCTTTGATTAAGTATATGAGTGAGTCGGGCGTGAAAACCATTTTATTGGCTACGGAAAATTTTTACTTACAAGAGCAAGCCAAGCGAATGCCCGAAGTAGATGAGGAATTGTTTTTTGTTATTGATGAAAAAAACAATACGGTTGATCTTACCGATAAAGGTATTGATTTAATCACTAATACTGGCGAAGACCCCAAAATGTTTTTAATGCCTGATGTGGGTGGTACTATTGCCGAAATAGAAAATTCAGATCAGACAGAGGAAGAAAAACGCTCGGCGAAGGACAAATTACTCCAAGATTTTGCCATCAAATCAGAGCGTTTGCACTCCGTTCAGCAGTTGCTCAAAGCCTATACGCTTTTTGAAAGAGATGTGGAATATATTGTGGTAGATGATAAGGTAAAAATTGTGGATGAGCAGACAGGTCGTGTGATGGAAGGTCGCCGTTATTCAGACGGTTTGCATCAAGCAATTGAAGCGAAAGAAAGTGTAAAAGTAGAAGCAGCTACCCAAACCTTTGCCACCATTACCTTGCAAAACTTTTTCCGCATGTACCACAAACTAGCAGGAATGACAGGTACGGCAGAAACCGAAGCAGGCGAATTTTGGGAAATCTACAAATTGGATGTGGTCGTTATTCCAACCAATCGCCCGATACAGCGTGATGATAGAAACGACTTAGTATATCGTACTGCTCGCGAAAAATACAATGCCGTTATTGATGAGGTAGAACGATTGCGAAACAATGGTCAGCCTGTGTTAGTTGGTACGGCTGCGGTTGATGTTTCTGAGTTGTTGAGCCGTATGTTGCGGATGCGAGGCATCAAACACAATGTACTGAACGCCAAACAACATGCTCGCGAGGCAGAAATTGTGGCGCACGCTGGTCAAGCTCCTGAAAATGAACTTGGTGATTCGATTGGTAATGTAACCATTGCGACTAATATGGCAGGTCGGGGTACGGATATTAAATTGGGAACAGGTGTAAAAGAGGCAGGCGGTCTGGCTATTATTGGTACAGAACGCCACGACTCTCGCCGAGTAGACCGACAGTTGCGCGGTCGTGCAGGACGACAAGGAGACCCAGGTAGCTCGCAATTTTATGTATCTTTGGAAGACAATCTGATGCGTAAGTTTGGTTCTGATAGAATTGCTAAGGTGATGGACAAAATGGGCTATGAAGATGGCGAAGTGATTCAACACAATATGATTACCAAATCTATTGAGCGAGCGCAAAAGAAGGTGGAAGAAAATAACTTCGGTATCCGTAAACGCCTCCTCGACTACGATGAGGTGATGAATGAACAAAGAAAAGTTATTTACACCAAACGCCGTCATGCATTATTCGGAGAGCGACTGTCTGTAGATTTGAATAATTCATTCAGAGAATTAGCCGATGAGGTTGTTTTTACGCACAAAGACCCATTGGTAGAACCCAATTATGATGATTTCAAAATGGATGTGCTTCGCAATTTCGCCATTGATGTATCAGTGGATGAGGAGCAGTTTATAGATTTAAAAGAGGATGTTTTGGCAGATATGGTATTTGATCAAATCACCACTTTTTACAAGCGAAAAGCGTCTGATGTAGCCAAACAAACATGGCCATTTATCAAAAGATGGTATGAAGAACAAGGGCAAACCATTCGCAATATCATCGTTCCATTTACCGATGGCACAAGGGTTGTTAATGTGGTTGCCAATTTAGAAGAAGCCTATGAATCGCAATGTCAAACCCTGGTACGAGGCTTAGAAAAATCGGTTTCGCTGGCTTTTATTGATGAATCTTGGAAAGAACACCTCCGCCATATGGACGAACTCAAACAGGCGGTACAAACGGCGGTTTACGAGCAAAAAGACCCTTTATTGATTTTCAAAAAGGAAGCTTTTGGTTTGTTTAAAACGATGATTTTGGAAATGAGTAAAGAGATTTCTAACTTTTTGTTCAAATCCAGAATCTATGTAGACGAATCGGCAAAAGCGCGCGAAGCTCAACAAAAACGCACCAACACCAGCAAATACAAAACAAGCCGAGAAAGCGATTTGGACGAAGGACAACAAACCCAAACCAATTCCAGTCAACCACAAAACAAACAACCCATCCGCCGAGAGAGCCGCAAAGTCGGACGTAATGAGCCTTGCCCTTGTGGTAGTGGCAAAAAATACAAACACTGTCACGGAAAGGTACGGCAGGCGTAAATTTTATCGTAGAGACGCAAAATTTTGTTGTATTGTAGAGACGCAAGATTTTGCGTCTCTACACTAAAACCCCACAACCCCATGAAAAAATTTAATAAAAAAATAGCAGCCCGAATAGACCATACTGCCTTAAAGGTGACAACCCTTGATGCAGATATTCAACAATTATGTGCCGAAGCCATTCAATATGGTTTTGCTGCGGTTTGTGTGCCTCCGCATTATGTGAAAAAAGCGAGGAAGCAACTGAAAAAAAGCAATGTAAAAGTCGCAACAATCGCTGGTTTCCCCAATGGCTACGACAGCGTTTTATCTAAAGTAGCTGAAATTAGCGAGGCAGACAAACAAGGGGCTGATGAGATAGATGTCGTGATAAATATTAGTGCGGTTAAAAATGGCGATTGGAAATATGTTGCCCATGAAATCGGGGAATTGCGCGCCGCTGCCCTATTTTATGGGCTAGTGTTTAAGTTGATTATCGAAACCGCTCTTTTGACGGATAAAGAAATAGCTAAAATCTGTAAAATTGCAGGTAAGCATCGCGTAGATTATGTAAAGACCTCTACAGGTTTTAATGGCGGTGGTGCTAGTGTGGAGGCGGTCACTTTGCTGCGAGCAGCATTGCCCAAAAGCGTTAAAATTAAAGCATCAGGCGGAATTGCGACCCCTAAATTTGCCAAGCAACTGATTAAAGCAGGTGCCGACCGTTTGGGATGCTCTAGGAGTTTGCAGGTTATTGGGGTGAAATC
>JAHDHV010000553.1 GCA_020631155.1 Bacteroidota bacterium
ATAAATGCGTAAAACTTGCCTATTGAACGCAAATAGCCTGCCATTTATAAAGGCATAAAATAGGTTCTTTTCGGCCTATTTTAGCCCAAGATGAACCGCGCCGAACAAGTCTAATCTTGAAGAGGCGAAAATAAGCATATTGTTGGACATTTTTAACCTTAGAAAAAGCTTATCATCAATTTTATGTAAGAAAAATTTTGGTGTTTACACCTTGATGATTTTTAATTTTATTAAATTTGTCATTGATTTGTCAGAGGGAATTGGATTTTTAGCTCTAAGGAAGAACCTTACAACCTTTTAACTTTAAAACTTTCCAACTAATAGATGAAACTACAAATTACTAAAATAAAAGAAACCTGTTTATACGTAAGTGATTTAGAAGCAACCAAAGAATTTTATCACGATAAACTGGGTTTGCCCTTAATTACATTGGTCAAAAATCGCCATGTATTTTTTAGAGCAGGCAGTTCCGTTTTACTGTGTTTCATTGCCGAAACGACTAAACAGGAAGAACGCTTGCCCCCACATTATGGTGAGGGACAATTGCATTTTGCCTTTGAAGTGCCTGAAAATCAATATGAAGTATGGAAAGAAAAGGTGCAAAAAGCAGGCATAAAAATTGAGCAGGAAATGCTTTGGCGAGCAAATATAAAATCCTTTTACTTTAGAGACCCAGACGGCCACCTCGCCGAAATTGTGACACATGCCTTGTGGGATTATTGAAATTGTTTATTTTTCGATTTGTTGTTTTTTTTGAATTATTCTGGCAGAACAAAATTAACTTCCAATCCTTGATAATCAAATAATTATCTCACATCTCATGTCTTAAATCTTACGTCTAAATAAGGAAAAAACTAAGAAAAATGCTGGAAACATTTCAGAAAATATTGGCAGAAAAATGTTTGTTACAAAAGAACGACCGCATCTTACTAGCCGTTAGCGGAGGCGTGGATTCTGTCGTTATGTGTGACTTGATGGAAGAAGCCGAGATTGATTTTGGGATTGCTCATTGCAATTTTCAACTGCGTGGCAGAGCATCAGACGAAGACGAGCAGTTTGTGCAAGAATTGTCTGTCTTGCGCTATGGTTCGCCTTTCTTTAGTACTCGTTTTGAGACAGAAGAATATGCCGATTTACATAAAAAGTCCATTCAGGTAGCGGCCCGTGAGTTGAGGTATCAATGGCTGGAAAATATTCGCCAGCAAAATAACTATAAATTTATCGCTACGGCTCATCATCAAAACGATGTAATCGAAACGATTTTATACAACCTAACCAAAGGTACAGGCATCGCTGGTTTGCATGGAATTTTGCCTAAAAATGGCAAAGTCATTCGCCCTTTATTATTTGCCAGTAAAGAGCAGATTGTAGCCTATGCCAATTCAAAAGAATTGCCATTTCGGGAAGATGCAAGCAATGCCGAAACCAAGTATACTCGAAACAAAATCAGGCATTTAGTTGTGCCAACTTTGAAGGAAATCAACCCAAGTTTGGAGCAGACTTTTTACGAGAATACCCAACGTTTTACCGAAATTGAAATGATTTATCAAGCTGGAATCAAGGCCTATAAAAAGCAATTGGTTCAGCGAAATAAACACGAAATATTGATTCCAATTCGGAAACTGCAAAAAGTGGAGGCTGTTCGCACGGTTTTGTACGAAATTTTAAAAGAATATAATTTCAACAATGATCAAGTTGATTTTATCATTCGCTCCTTTAATAGTTTGTCAGGGAAACTGTTCTATTCTGCTACTCATCAATTGATTAAAGGTAGAAAATTTTTGATTTTATCAGAAAAAACAGAGAAAGATACCGATTTTACACTGGTTTTGCATGGACAAAAAACAGTGCGTAAGACCGATATTGAATTATCACTAGAAACTGTTGATAATCAAGCGTTTGAAATTCCTAAAGTGTTAGATATTGCTTGTTTAGATGCCAAAAAGGTTGTTTTTCCGCTATTTTTACGGCGATGGAAAAAGGGAGACTATTTTTACCCCTTCGGAATGGGTCATAAAAAAAAGAAAGTTGGTCGTTTTTTCATTGACCAAAAATTGAGCCTCAACGAAAAAGAGCGTGTTTGGATATTGGAAGACAATAAAAAACGCATCATTTGGGTAGTCGGTTACCGTATTGATGAGCGATTCCGAATTACAGATAAAACCAAGCAGATTTTAAAAATTGAACTGCGGAAAATTGTTGATTAGATTTATCATAAATCATTCACAGTGAATTAATTATCTCACGTCTCCTGTCTCAAATCTTACGTCTAAGTACTTAAATTACTAACAATGGGATTACTAGATTTTTTTAAAGGAAAAAATAAAAAAACAGCACAAAAAGCTACAGAAAATTCCATCATTCGCGATTTTCACTCCTTACGCATTGAGGAAGTTGTTCAGGAAACAGCTGATGCCATTTCGGTTTATTTAGCGATTTCTAAAGAGATGAAAATAACTTTTGACTTCAAAGCTGGTCAGTATATTACTTTGCGTGTAAATAAAGACGAACAACAGTATTTGCGTTCTTACTCTTTGTCAAGTTGTCCTATTTCAGATACTTACTACCGTATTGCCATCAAACGCAAAAAGGGCGGAGCTATTTCTGGACATTTGGTAGACAATTTAAAGCGCGGCGATCAGTTGGCTGTTTTTCCACCACTAGGAAGTTTTACACCACAATTAACGGAAGGCAGTCAAAAAAACTATTGTCTATTTGCTGGAGGCAGTGGCATTACGCCTTTGCTATCTATTGCGAAATACTTATTAAGTCAAAATGCTGCTGAAAAAGTGATTTTGGTCTATGCGAATAGAAATCAACAACAAATTATTTACCAAAAAGAAATTAATAATTTACAAAAAAAGTACGGCGAAAAATTCCTTGTTCATCATATTTTGGATGAAGTAACCGAAGATTGGACTGGCTTAAAAGGTATTTTTAAAGCTAAAGATTATGCTAATTTGTTGGCTTCAAAATATGTAAGTGAGTATAAAAATGTGGAATATTTTATTTGTGGTCCTGATCTCATGATGCAAGAAGTTGAACAAGCTTTGAAAACTGAATTAGACATTGATTCGCAGCAAATATATATTGAGTATTTTACAATGGAAAAACAGCCAAATGACACAAAAGAACAATTAAATAGAAAGGTAAAAGATGAAAGTGAAACCGAATTAACCGATGGGGACACCTCCGCAAGTATTATTTTACATCAAAAAACGCATCAACTAGTCATTCCTAAAGGCAAAACCATTTTGGAAGCAACTTTAGACGCTGGTATTGATGCGCCTTATATGTGTGAAGCAGGCGTTTGTTCAACTTGTAGGGCAAGGCTACTGAAAGGCAAAGTTAATATGTTGGCCTGTTATGCCTTAAATGATAAAGAAGTCGAAGAAGGCTATATTTTAACTTGTCAATCAGTACCCGAAACTGCGACTATTGAAGTTAGTTTTGATTAAAAAGTTTTGGAGTTTTGGAGTTTGGAAGGTTGTAAACATTTATAAGTACTACACAATAATTAAACGGGACTCTTTGTTTGATTAAAACAATGAAAG
>JAHDHV010000554.1 GCA_020631155.1 Bacteroidota bacterium
GTAATTCGTAATTCGTAATTCGTAATTCGGAACGAGTAATTCGTAATTCGTAATTCGTAATTAAATAAACACGAATATGGTTAATTTCTTTGAAAAAATGCAATTTATGTAGATAAAAAATAAGGTGATTAAGTGGTATGTTTCAAATATCATATTTTTCAACCAAACAGTTTGTACTACTTTAATTGTTGGTGGATTTGTGATTCGTTTTCAAACGTTTTGCCTATGACTATATGTATGTAGTCAGATTTTATTTATTATGAATGTTTAAGTAATGTATTGTGTATATTTAAAATGTTTTATGATTTCTAATTTCCAAAAATCTAAAAATCTAAAAATCCTCAATTAAGCGAATAAAAGCCCATTTTCAACTTGCTCACGCATCATTTTTTAAGACAAATCTTTAAGTTTATCAAGACTTTTGTGTAAATGTTGTACTAAATATTTTTTTTATTTTATTGTATAATTGTTGGTAAAAAACGTTTATTACAAATAAATAATCTTGTTTTTAAAAGCTACACTTTTTCCCATTTGTCAAGCCTATCCCAAAACTGCCTATTTTTAAATCTCCTCTTTTCATTGTATTTTTACTAAAAAAAAGTACTAGAACTTATTTTGATGTTTTGATTTGAGCTTTTGACCTCAAAACAGTTTCTTAATAACACCTTAAAATAAGCATATAAAGTAAATGATTTGTATATTTGTTTGCTATTTAAATATAAGACATAGGATTTAGGAAGTAAGATATAAGATTCGATGTATAATATTTTTACTATCAAAGTCTTATAAAGATTTAAGCCTTACTTGATTTTCATAATCTCCCGTCTCCTATCTAATGTCTCCCGTCTTACAAAACAAATATCAAAACAGGATACTATGAAAAAACAATTGACTTTAGGAATACTCTTAGCACTTTGGTACAGCTTTTTGACAATAAACACAACACAGGCTTCCTGTACAGTAGCGGACAAGCACCTTAATTTTGTTGAGAATAAAGGACAATGGCCAGCCCACATACACTATCAAGCCGAGTTACCCGCTAGTCGTTTATTTGTGGAAAGCAACCAACTAACCTATGTGCTTTACAAACCCGAAGATTTAGCGCGCATCCATGAAATACATCATAACCCAAGTGCCGCTACTACAGAGGCAGACAAGCTAATCAATGTCCATGCTTTTCAGGTGCAAATTAGCGGTGCCAAAGTCTCTCCTACTTTAGAAAGTTCTTGTAAAACAGAGGCTTACCGAAATTATTTTATTGGAAAAGATGCCAGTAAATGGGCTTCTAAAGTGGGTTTATTTCATCAAATTGATTACCGAGAATTATATGAAGGCATTGATATGCGTTTGTATAGCAAAGACGGTAATATGAAATATGATTTTATCGTAGCTCCTAATGCCGATGTGAATCAAATAACACTGGAATACAAAGGAGCGGATGGATTGTTTGTTGAAAATGGTCAGTTACACATTGAAACAAGTGTTAACACCATTATTGAGCAAACACCTTATGTCTATCAACATATTGATGGCAAAGAAGTGATTATACCTTGTCAGTTTCGGGTATACAATAATAAGGTATGGTTTGAGTTTCCCGAAGGCTATCACAAAAGCGAGGAGTTAATCATTGATCCTGAATTGGTATTTTCTACTTTTACAGGTTCCAATGCAGACAATTGGGGCTTTACTGCAACCTATGATAATGAGGGGAATATGTATGCAGGTGGAATCGCTTTTGGCAGTGGTTATCCAACCACATTAGGCGCATTTCAAATCGCTTTTGCAGGTGGCAGTTTGGGGCAGTTTGGGAGACCAACTGATATTAGCATCTCTAAATTTACAGCAGATGGCAGTCAACTCATTTATTCGACCTATATAGGCGGCAGCAATGGCAATGAAATGCCTCATAGTATGATTGTTAATGAGGAGAATGAACTCATCATTTTGGGGACAACAGGCTCTTCTGATTACCCAACAACAAACAACGCTTTTGACCGCACTTTTGCAGGGGGAAGACAGACCTCAATTAATGCAATTGACTTTCCCTTTGGGTCAGATATTATTCTAAGTAAACTCAATAGTGAGGGCATCAGTTTAATGGGCTCTACTTTTCTAGGAGGCTCAGAAAATGATGGATTAAATTTATCAGATGAGTTACTGTTTAACTACGGCGACGAATCAAGAGGAGAGGTAGTTGTAGATGAGGATGGCTATATTTACGGAGCAAGTTGTACGCGCTCGGACAATTTTTCTGTCACTTCTGGGAGTTTTCAAACCAATTTTGGAGGAGGTACACAAGATGCTTGTATTTTTAAATTTAAACCTGATTTGTCGGCTTTAGAATGGTCTAGTTATTTAGGAGGCAGTACGAATGATGCTGCCTATTCCATTAAAGTCGCTGATAATGGAACGCTTTACGTAGGCGGCGGAACACGTAGTAGCAATTTTCCCTCTACCTCTAGTGCCTTGAATAATAGTTATTTAGGTGGCAATGCAGATGGTTTCGTTGTGCATATTAATACGGTAGGTTCAGGCATTTTACAAGCTACTTATTTGGGAACATCAGACAAAGACCAAGTTTATTTTTTGGATATTGATGGGGCAGGAGAAGTATATGCATTAGGGCAAACCTTTGGTAATTATTCCGTTCAGGGTGATGTTTATGATAATACAAATAGTGGGCAATTTATCCATAAGTTGAGTGATGATTTGCGAACTACTCGCTTTTCTACGGTTTTTGGGCGCGGCGATGGTGATCCCGATATTTCCCCTTCCGCTTTTTTGGTAGATACTTGTAATCAAATTTATGTATCAGGCTGGGGCGGTATTACTGGCAATGTCGGCAACAGTGGTTTTATTACATCTGGCTTACCTGTTACCAATGGTGCCTTTCAAACAACAACCGATGGTAAAGATTTTTACTTTATGGTGCTTAGTGAAAATGCTCAATCTTTAAGCTATGCTACTTTCTTTGGAGGCGTTCAGTCAGGTGATAATCAGTCGGGCGAGCATGTGGACGGCGGCACCAGTCGTTTTGCCAAAAATGGCGCGATTTATCAAGCTATTTGTGCAGGCTGTGGCGGCTTTAGCGATCTACCCACAACACCGGGCGTTTGGTCGAATAACAATCAAGCTGGCAACTGCAATTTAGGAGCAGTAAAATTTGCACTCACCGGCCCAGTAGCCAATTTTAATACACAATCTGGCGGTTGTTCCTTTACCGTTCAGTTTGAGAACAATAGTGTGAACGCAGAAACATTTGATTGGGACTTTGGTGATGGTGCTACCTCTACAGAGATTCACCCAAACCATGAGTATGCGGAAGCAGGCAGCTATGAGGTTCGTCTGATTGTTACCAAAGCAGAGCCTTGTTTTTTAAGTGATACCTTAGTACAAACCGTTACCCTAGAAGGTACCGTAGCCAATGTAAATATTGAAGCACAGCAATTTTGTGTCGGTGATCCTGAAACCAATTTAGCGGCTGATGTCCCCGGTGGAACTTGGAGTGGACAAGGTATTTTAGACCCTAATACGGGTTTATTTTCGCCCA
>JAHDHV010000555.1 GCA_020631155.1 Bacteroidota bacterium
GTAGAGGTATCGCCTAGATTGGAGGTATCGTTGGAGGCGATTTTTCGGAGAATGCGACGCATGATTTTTCCTGAACGGGTTTTGGGTAAGCCTTGCGTAAATTGGATTTTATCGGGCTTGGCAATCGGTCCAATTTCTCTGGTAACGACCTCGCGAATTTCCTTTTTAAAGTCATCATTCAGTTCCTTGTTTTGAGTGATGACATAAGCGTAAATACCCTGCCCTTTTATATCATGCGGATAGCCCACAACGGCAGACTCTACCACATTTGGGTGTTCATTGATGGCGTTTTCCACCTCTGCCGTCCCCATTCTATGCCCCGACACATTGATTACATCGTCTACACGTCCTATCACTCGGATTCTACCATCCTCGTCTTTTCTCGCGCCATCGCCTGTAAAGTACTTATCTTCAAAAGCAGAGAAATACACCTGTCGGCATCTTTCATGGTCGCCATAAGTCGTTCTAATCATGGACGGCCAAGGGTATTTTATACATAGCAGACCTTCTATATTATTGCCTTCTAATTCCTTACCGTCTGCGTTCACCAATACGGGCTGTATACCGGGCATCGGGTAGGAGGCGTAGGTCGGTTTGGTGTCGGTAATATTGGGGAGTGGCGTTATCATGATGCCGCCCGTCTCCGTCTGCCACCAAGTATCAACGATGGGTGCCTTGCCTTTGCCGATGTGTTTATCGTACCAATGCCACGCCTCCTCATTAATCGGCTCGCCTACCGAACCCAAGACTTTGAGGGCGGATAAGTCGTATTTGGCCGGCCATTCATCGCCTTTGGCCATTAAGGCGCGTATGGCGGTGGGGGCGGTGTAAAATTGATTGACTTTGTATTTTTCGCAAATTTGCCAAAACCTGCCTGCATCGGGAAAAGTGGGAACGCCTTCAAACATCATGGTCGTTGCGCCTGCCAATAAAGGACCGTAAACGATGTAGGAGTGACCAGTGATCCAGCCAATATCTGCCGTACACCAATAGATGTCGCCCTCTTGGTATTGAAAAACATTTTTAAAACTAAAGCAGGTATAAGTCATATAGCCACCTACGGTATGTACTACACCCTTTGGTTTGCCTGTAGAACCAGAGGTATAAAGAATAAATAACATATCTTCGCTATCCATTTCCTCCGCTTTGCAAGCCGCACTTTGCCCATCCACCAATTCATGCCACCAAACATCTTTGTCAGTAGTCCAATTGATGTTTTCGCCTGTATTTTTGTGAACAATCACTTTTTCCACGCTATCACAGCCCTTCGCCATTGCATCATCCACCACTTGCTTGACGGGAATATTTTTCGCGCCTCTTTTATTGTAATCCGAGCAGATGATCGCCTTTGCGGTCGCATCATTGACCCTATCCGCTAAAGCCTGCGCCGAAAATCCAGCAAATACAACCGAGTGCACCGCACCTATTCTAGCACACGCCAATACGCCTATTGCCAATTCTGGCACCATGGGCATATAAAACACAACTCGGTCGCCCTTGCCAATGCCGAGCGATTTTAGTGCATTGGCGCATTTGCAAACTTCTTCATGTAATTCTTTGTAAGTCAGCTTTTTAGCTTCATCATTTGGGTCGTTGGGTTCCCAGATGATAGCTGTTTGCTCGCCTCTTGTTTCCAAATGCCTATCCAGACAATTGTAGGTGATATTGGTTTTTCCATTTAAAAACCATTTTATGCTCGGCTCTCGAAAGTTCCATTCACAAACTTTGTCAAAGGGTTGGAACCATGTAAATGATTCCGCTTCTTTTTTCCAAAACCCATCGGGGTCTTTTACGCTTTGCTCATAAAGGGATCGGTAATGTTGTAGGTCTTTAATTTGAGTGGTCATGTTAATTACGAATTAGAAATTACGAATTACGAATTGTTTTGCAAATAAAGGTAAAAAACAAAAAGCTTAAACGCAAAGATAGGAGGTATCTTTGTGTTTAAGCTTTATTTAGTTGAGCGCAGGAAAAAGATAAACAAGGTAAAAAACTAGCTTTGTTCTCTAAGCATCTTTTTGTGAATTAAAAAATCTAAACTGTACTTTCCTGCGCCTAATAAAAGGATGGTAATACACATAATCATAAAGAAAAAAGCAGTTAGTCCGGGCTTCACGATATTGCCCTGATGATAGATAAATGCTGCAACAAAAGTTACTATAACATTCATCAGGGCGGCTGGTCGTGTAAATAAACCTAACATTAAGAGTATGCCGCCTACGAACTCGGTTAGTACGGCTATCCATGCAAACAGGAGGGGCAAGGGAAAACCCATATCGGCAACATCTTGAATAAACCAATCTTGTGGACCCCAAATGCCCTCTCTCGGAAATAGTTTTTCAAATACCGTACAGAAAGCCAAGCCCACAAAAAATCTAAGAATTAGACAGGCAAGGTGATGGTTGATCTGAAATTTATCAGAATACCCAAATACAAATTGTTTTAATTGATTCGTCATATGATAAAAATTGGTGAATTGATGACACAAAACAAGGCATTTTTAGGTATTGAATCGCTCCAAATCGGGATTTGACACTAATAAGCTTGTAAAATTATATCCATTTTTTTACTCTTTAATAACTCATCAATTCCTAATCATACCGCCTCCGTCTAATTTTCGACCACATTTTAATAATTCTTCTTTGCTCATCAAGTATAAAAAAGTAATTTTTTTCGTAAAAACTAGGATAGGATTTCTGAACTCGAATGTTTATTTTTTTCTCATTGATAATATTTACATGCTCTATACAAAGATTCCACCATTTTAGGGCGGTATCTATAGGTACGCTACCTACTTTTACTAGGCGCAATAATTCTATAAGCAAACCACCACTAAAACTGCTGTACTCTTTTGGTTTGTTGTCTTTTTTCTTTATTGTCTCTCTGTATTTTTTTGTTGTTATACATTGCCAATTCTCTTTGTCTTGCATTGGTCGCAGCCAAAATTTTTCGCTTAACCTTAGTTCCAGAGAATCAGGCTTTAATACTTGCCTATCTTTCGCATCTTTAAGCATTTCTGCATAGTGTCGTTGCCATTTTGTTTTAGTTATTTGCCCAATTTTTAACGTAGGCACCCAAAAAAACAATTCCTCCCCATTATATATTTGAGTTTGCATTTGTACCCAAGCTCCTTTATGTCCACCAACCGCCACAGGAGAATTGAAACAGGGAATATGACATTCTAAATTTACCTCAAATGTTCCATCCGCATCAATCGCAACTTTTTTGTTATTCGTATTGTCTCTAACCCATAAGGTATCGTTTGTTATCAACTCCCCTTGCTCATTTTTAACCACTCCTTTTATAGTGTATTTGATGATATTGAGATCGGCATAAGCCGCCGTTGTGGTGAAAATGATAAGCAATAGGGTTATTTTAATTTTAAAAAGAAACATAGTTGAAATTAGTGAAATTATAAATAGCTTGGTGTATTACTTCATACTTGATAAAGAAATCAAACGAGTGTGTCAGGAAAAGAAGGAAATCGTATGAGTGTGTCAAAAAAAGAGGGATTTCATATAATAGCTATTTGTCTTAATCTTACA
>JAHDHV010000056.1 GCA_020631155.1 Bacteroidota bacterium
TGGATTGCACCGATTATGAGGTACAAGTGCAAAGTGTTTGTACTTCTGGCTCAACGAGTGCATTTACCACATCTGCAACATTTTCAACAGGTGCCAGTATGCCAACAGGCTTAACGGCAACGACAAGTACAGTGAACTGGACAGCCGTAACAGGAGCCGCTTCTTATAATGTACAATATCGTCCTGTAGGAACCACAACTTGGACAAGTGGAACTACAGGCTCAAATGTTTACACTTTACCAGCATTAATGGACTGTACCGATTATGAAGTACAAGTTCAAAGTGTTTGTATTTCTGGCTCAACGAGTGCATTTACCACATCTGCGAATTTTTCAACAGGTATCATCATTCCGAATACATTGGCAAGCAGCAATTTAACCGCAACTACTGCCGATTTAAGTTGGTCAGCGATTGCAGGGGCAGCTAACTATCAAATTGAATACCGTCCTGTAGGTACAACAACTTGGATGCCTGCAAGCGCAACAACGAATGTTTCGACAATTAGCAATCTCACGCCTTGTACTGATTATGAATTTAGAGTGGAAGCAGTTTGTACATCAGGTACAGCTAGTGGTTTTAGTGCAGTGTCTACTTTTTCTACGGTTAATTGTGCGACTATTTTACAATTAAAAGTTTTCTTAGAAGGAGCCTATAATACTGTGAATAGCTTGATGAATACGGATTTGAAAAATAATAACCTATTGCCATTAACACAACCCTATGGCGTAGCTCCGTGGAGTTATTCGGGTAGTGAAAGTGTGGGTAGCGCAGCTATGATTCCGACAAATGTGGTGGATTGGGTATTGATTGAGGCGCGAGATGCAGCGAATATCAATACCATTGTAGAGCAAAAAGCAGCCTTTTTATTGTCGAATGGAGATGTAATGGATGTGGCGAGTTTAACAACAGGCGTTCCATTTGCCAATTTGGTAACGGGCAATGCCTATCGAATTGTAGTGCGACACCGCAACCATTTAGCAGTGATGAGCGCGACTGCTGTGACTGCTGCCATAGGTAGCACCTTCTACGATTTTACCACCGCCGCCACACAAGCCGAAGGTATAAACCAACAAGTGTCTGTTCGCACAGGCGTTTACGCCCTTCACGCAGGCGATCACGACAGCAACGGCATCATCAACGTCATGGACTTCAACCTCTATGACGATCAGCTTTCCACTATCAACACTTATGACGATGCGGACGGCAATTTAAATGGCTCCGTTTTAATCGGTGATTTTAATACTTATCGCCCTAATGCGAGTATTATTGGGATACAGGAGATTAGGTATTGATGGAGATATAAGACGTGAGATATAAGATATAAGACTTTTTTATTTTTAGATGCCCATGTTTTGGTAGGAAATGCTGAGATATGGGCTTTTTTTTGAGATGTAAGATAGGAGACATGAGATAGGAGATTTGATTTTTTAGGGGGAGAAATTTGTTAAAGGGTAAATGTTTTTTCTGTTGAAATGTTTTTTTATTTGTTTTGTTTGAGGTATATTTGAGGTTTATGTATGTATTTATCATTAAAAAATAAAACTTTATGAGAAAATGATTATCCAAGCTTCAATATCTTTGGAACTTTGAAGAAATAAAGGTAAAATACCTTATTCATTTGAGTGTGAAGATGGTGAAACTTTTTCGCACTTAACACAAAAACTTTCCAAGTCAGTCTTTAACGCCAGTAAAAAAAGAATATTTTAGGAAAAGTAAATGTCCATGTTTCATTTGAATAACATTTTGTTATTCCTTTAATCCTTGACACTTTATGCAAAAAAGTGAAAATTAATAAAAAAAGAAAGCTATGAGAAAAATAATCCTAGTCATATTTTTTATTTTCAGCCTTCAAGAATTATTTGCTTGTTGTGCTGGTGGAGAGATTTCGATTGCACCAAAAAGTAATGAAATATCACAGAATCCAGTAATCTTGATAGATTTTATGGAAAGAGATTATCAAGTTTATGACAAATTGAAAAAAGCAAAGCTCTCCTTGATTGATGAGCAAGGAAAGGAAATAACAGTTAAAGTATTAGAGAGAAATAAAGGATTTCACACATATGCACAGATACTACTTAAACCAAAGAAGAAATTAAAAAAAGGTAGTAAGGTTTCGTTAAGAATTACCAAGATGGAAACAGAGAATAAATTACAAAAACGGTTCGTCCAAAAGATTCAATCAAAGAAATGGAAGGTCAATTTTGAGAAAGATAAAATACCACCTAGATTTAATGAGGATATACCTATTGATTATGTCAATGGTTTTAACTCTTCCGCGCCCGGGCATGGAATTCAAGGAATTGCAAGATTTTGGGACAATAATGAGTATAAATATAATATGGATAAAAAAAATATTCATCAAATCATAATTGAAGCGATTAGCGAAGAAGGGAAAAGATATTTGTTGATAACAACTGGAAATAAATTTGGAATTTATCAAGGAATTTGTGGAGCCAACTTTGGGTTAAAGCAAGATACTGAGTACAGTTTTAAGATACGCCTCATTGATTTTTCTGGAAATAAGTCAAAAGAAACAAAAGAAATTAAATTTAAAACGGGTAATTCAAAAATAAATTATATTTCGGTTGAAGAGTTAAATAAAGAGGGGGAAAAAGGAAATTAAAGATTGCCAAGAGCAATGTGTAATCAAAACGAGGACAACACACCACCCGAACCCTCAAAATATCATTGAACCTGCTTTTAAATTAGTCTAGTAAGCTCCTAGTGATCAAAAAAAATCAAAAAAAAGTTGTATATACAACTAAATTGTTTTAACTTCGTATCATGGATAATAAAACCAAATATCCTAATATCGAAAAATCTAATCCTTCTACTTGTATTTCAGGGAAAATGATGAAATGTAATCGAATCGTTGCTAATGTGTTTAGGAAGCACTTAAAGCCATTCGCTATTACAGATAGTCAACTGAGTATTCTTTTTGTAGTAACCAAAGGAAAAGCTGTTAATCAAAAAAGGATTTCAGAGATACTTTTTTTGGAAAAATCAACGGTTAATAGGAATATTACCAGATTAATTGACAGCCAATACATTGCTTTTGATAGTAATTTATTTCTACATACAACGGAAAAAGGCAAGCAATTCCTAGAAAAAATATTGCCTCATTGGGATATGGCAATGAAGGAAATTCACGATATTCTAGGCAAAGAAGGAACAGAAGCGGTTGCGTTAATTGCACATAAATTAACAAAATAAGTATCTAAGCGATTAAACGACATTTAAAGCATTGATTTTTAATGCTTTAGGGTAAAATAGTGCTTGGTGCTTAATTTTTTTTAATAATGGTTGTATATACAACTTAAAATTTATTTTTATGTTAAAATTAGCTTATATAGCGTTAAGTATTGTCATGGCCATAATATTATACCTTATTGGTAGTTACGCCATTATTAAAAGTACGACTGACCCAAAATCACAAACAAAACTCAAAAGACGATTATTGCTAGGATTGCTGTTGTGGCATCTATATATTTTCTTATTAGGATCGTCAGGATTTTTGGTAGATTTAAGTTTTCCGCCAAAATTTGCTCTTATGCTGATTCTGCCTGCCTTCATTTTCACTGGTTCTTTTTTGTATATTCATAGAAAAAGCAATTGGATTCAAAGTATTCCTTACCACTGGCTACCAGCCTATCAATCCTTTAGAGTCATTATTGAGACGATTTTTGTCTTTACTGTTTTGGCTGGAATACTAAACGAAACTGTAACCATAAAAGGATATAACTACGATATGGTTTTTGCTTCTACCGCATTGATAGTTGCCTTTATTGCTTATCGAGCCAAATCCATCCCCAAAAAGTTATTATTAATTTGGAATTATATTGGATTAGGAGTCATAGCCATCATTATTGTTCTATTTCAAACGGCTATCTATCTACCAGAAATATATGGACCTAATATGACTTCTTTATCTCCAGATATTGGCTGGTATCCTTATGTATTAGTCCCCGGCTTTTTGATGCCATCAGCAGTGTTTATTCATGTATTATCATTAATTCAACTTAAATATTATGAGAGTTAAAATTTGTCTTGTATTAATTTGACAATGTTAGATTAGGGATGTTTGATAGTATTCCTAATATGTTAATTTTAAAATTGATATTTGGACTTTTAGATATTTAGATGTTTGGATATTTGGACTTTTAGATATTTAGATGTTTGGATATTTGAAATCAGGAATGTCAAAGTATAGATATAAAAGGTACGTCCAGCGATATATGGGCGTACCTTTTGTTTTTAGTAACAGATAACTTATTTTTTATCCGTTACTTAGTTACCTATGAGAAAGGTAAATGTTTACATAACTTTGTTGTTTTTTTAGAGGTTGAATGAAATGAAAGAGCACATCATATCAAAAATAAATAAAATAATTCCATTGACTGAGGCAAACAAAGAACAGTTAAGAGCATCATTTATCGTTAAGCAATTACAATCGAAAGAATATTTATTAAAATCAGGAGAGCTGTGTAAATTTGAATGTTTTGTGCACAAAGGTATTTTACGAAGCTACTATTGTCAAGGAGAAGAAGAAAGAATTACCCATTTTTCGATGGAAGGCGATTGGGTGAGTGATTATAACAGCTTATTAACAAAACAAAAGTCAAGGATAAATATACAAGCATTAGAAGAAACAGAACTACTATCAATAAGTCCTGAGAGATTAGAGGAATTGGGCTTACACATACCAAATTGGGATAGAGTAGGTCGGCTATTTTTTGAAAAACAATTGCGAGAAAAAGAAAAGGAAATGGAGCTAAGAATAGCTCTTTCTGCTGAAAAAAGGTATGTGAAATTGTTAAATGAAGAACCAATCATTCTAAAAAGAGTTTCTTTGAATATGATTGCTAAGTATCTTGGAATAAAGGCAGAAAGTTTAAGTAGGATTAGAAAAAGACTGGCGAGTAAGAAATGAGGAGTGAAAAAAATCAAAATAGTAAAAGTGACGAGTTTAACTTATTAGGTTGCTAAACAAAATTAAACGATACTTACATTTACTATAAGCTTTTAATAGTAAGTTAATTATATAAAGTATTATATCTTATGTTTTACATCTAAGTACTTATTATGGCATTTCTTAACCTAAGTCAATTGTATTAAAGCAATAACTACCTTAAATTTAAAGCTCACTAAATTTTATAAAACAATGGGTATAATTTTGAATTTAATCGGTGCAATCATTACTATTTTCTTTGGACTATGGGCTTTAGTACAACCCGCTAAATTTGCAAGAGCCATATCATTGACTCCTTATAAAGAAAGTGGAATAACAGAAATTAGAGCAACTTATGGCGGCTGGATTTTAGGTTTATCAGTTTTCACCGCAATCAATCAACACGAATTACTGTTTTATTGCCTTGGATTTGGTTGGTTAGGAGCAGGCATAGTAAGAGCAGTTGCAATGACTTTTATTGACAATAGTTTTTCTAAGAAAAATTTATATTTTGTGTTCATTGAATTATTTGTTTGTGTATTATTGATGATTTGAGTACAGTATAAATTTGGAAAATGTAAAGGTAAATTATGAAAACTAAAATGTCAATGGTTTGTAGGTTGAGTTGTTGAATTTATTTTATATTTAGGTAATTGTAAAATTAAATAATAATAAAATGAAGGTGATGAGAATAGTTCGGATAATAATTTTCTTCTCAATAGCAGTAATTGGCTCCAATATTATGAGGTTTAACTTATTGAGAACAGATGAACTTTTTAATTACTGGCCAGTATGGAGTAGAGCACTAATAATTCCACTCCAATCATTTGGTGTATTCATAGGAAGCCTTATTGCCATCTACTTACTCAGAAAAAAGCGAAATACGACCAATTCTCTTTGGGGAAGCTCTCAAAAATGGAGTTTAATAATGGCACTCATTCCTATTCTTTTATTTGGAATAATAGGAGTAGAAAATGGGAAAGGAATAAATGAACATTATTTGGGAATAATCATTTCAATTGGCCTCTTGATATACTGTATTTTTGAAGAATATGGATGGAGAGGATATTTAGAAGATGAATTGATAGGTGAAGAGGAATGGAAAAGAGTTCTGATAATTTCCGTATTATGGTATCTATGGCATTTATCATTTATCAATAATTCCAGTATTATTTTTAATCTGAAATTTTTTGGTATCCTATTAATAGGCACTTGGGGAATGGGTAAAGTAATTCAATCCACAAAGTCAGTACTTTCAGTAAGCTGCTTTCATATGATCTACAATATTTTGATATTAAGAATGGGATACTTGTTTGAAGTAAGTGAATATAAAAAAATATTGATCATAGGAATTTGTGTTATTGGCTGGGTAATGGTGGTTAAAATATGGGAGAAAGAACAAGAAAGTAACTCATAACGTAGTGGCAAATTTATTTGCCGAAAAAAACATTTGTAATTATGTTTTCTCTGTGCTATAAATATTTGATAATCAAAAATTTATAGCATATTAGGGAAGTTGAAAAGCGATCTATAATGACTAATTTCCAATCACTAACAACCAATTTTTAACAGCCAAAAGTCCAAAAAAAATCTTTAAAATGTCCAAAATGGAGGAGTGAAAATGTCTTTAGTGTGAATCAAAATACTTTAAAATGAAAAAATATTTATTGTTACTTCACGATGACGTTGAGCAAATGCAAAAACTGTCTCCAAAGGAAATGCAGGAATTGGTTAATGCTCATTTGGCTTGGGCAAACAAACTGGCAACATCAGGACATTTGATTGCAGGGGAAGGCTTAGAAGAAAAAAGCATACAGATTTCGGGAAAAGACAGTATTGTAAAGGACGGAACATTTTTGGAATCCAAAGAAATGATCGGCGGCTTCTATTTTCTCCAAACCAAAGACCTCAACGAAATAATTGAACTGGCAAAAGAATGTCCTTGTCATCTTTGGGGCGGAACCACCGAAATCAGACCAATTATGGAATATGAAGAATAAGTTGCTAATTGCCGTTGAATCAAGTTACCGAACATTTTATGGAAAACTGTTTTCCGCCCTTTTCAAGCAATTCGGAGCTGGATATGTAAACGAAATTGAAGATGCCATTCAAAATGCATTTTATAAGTCCTTGAAAAGTTGGAAACTCAATAGACTTCCCGACAACAAAGAAAATTGGCTTTATGTAGTTGCTCGCAATGATGTGTTGAATCAGATAAAAAAGCAAAAGCGAGATTCTCGCAAGGAACTGATAAATGTTAAGGAGGAAAATAAAAGTTTGAATGAAGATTTAAGGTTGAAAACCATTTTGTTCTTGTCGAAATCAAAAAAGGTTTCTGCTAAGGTAAAAGTGGTTTTCATCTTAAAAAATATTTTTGGCTTACATATCAAAGAAATCAGTGATTGTACTCTAATTTCACAAGAGGCCATTTACAAGAGCATTAATAGGGCAAAAAAAGATGTTCAGGCAACATACAAAGAAATAAGATTTGATAGGGTGTTTGAGCAGGCATCTAAAGAGGAAATCGCCATTGTTGAAGAGATACTATATGCGGTTTTCAATATTGGATTTGACTCATTTAACGAAAAAACCAAATCCATTATCAATGAAGATTTGTGCCTAGAAGCCTTAGCCCTTGCCAAAATGTTGTTGGGTAAATATAGGCAAAATACGACCAAAAACTTACTTGCCCTCTTTTGTTTTCATCTGGCAAGAATCCCTGAGAAAGTAAAGGACAACAAAATCGTTTCTTTCTTTGAACAGGACAAAACAAAATGGAGCAGTCAGTTCGTAACATTAGGTTTTCATTACTTAGAAAAGCCTACTACGCTCAACAAATACTACATCGAAAGCTTAATTACGAGCAAACATATGACGGCAGTGGAATACAATGTCGAGCATTGGAATGAAATAATCAAACTATATAAATTACTGCTAGAGTATTCCAATTCGCCATTTATGAAGTTGAACCTTTGTTACTGTTTAAGCAGAGCAAAGAGAACGAAAGAAGCGATAGAGCTATTGAATGAGATAGAAAGAGAACTACCCAACGGACATATTTATTTCCCTTTAGTGAAAGCCAATATTTTGAACAATGATTCTACTGAATCCGAAGAACTTGTTAATGAGGTACTAACAAATATTAAACAAAAAATCCGAAGGGAATACATATTAGACTTGTTCGGCGGGTATCATCTTGGGCTAAAATAGTCTCTTTTCTGCCCCCTTGAAGGCTTTTTTCAGTTGCGTAGCTTAGGCTATGTGCTTTCAAAAAGCCTTCAAGGGGTTGAAAATAGCTCCATTTTATCTCCAACCTGCTCCCGCCGAATAAGTCTATTGGAAAATATACTGTCGGATTTGTGAAAAGCCCGATAACTAAACGCCTATATTTTAGTAAAATATGCTGAAATATAGGCGTTTTTTAACACGTATTGGCAAATTTATTCGCCCCCGAAAAATGGGCAAATCGAAACAATATGCTGAAGAAGAAAATGATGAAAATTAAAGATGAATTTGGACTAAAACCAAGTGATGACTTAACCATCATTCAAATCAAAAATTAGTAGTTGATTAGTTGGCTTTAATGTGTGAAAAAACGAAAAGCGTATTTGTTTAATAATTAGCATATTAAGTGGCAAAAGTGAATAAGTTAAAGTTTATTTAACATTTCATATTTGATTACTTATCAAAATGATACAATTTATAAAAAAAATATAGCGAGCGTATCTGATACACAAATGGAAAAATAAAGCCATCCTGCAAACGTTTTGCTCACAGGAACATCACCTCATCCACAATACAGGGCGTTTTATTAATAGCTTGATTTTAGAGATTGTCTTGATTTTAGTTCCTAGCAAATGACTGACTATCAATTCATTCAACAACTTAATAATTTTAATTATAATGAGATTAAAACTACAAATAACCTTCTTACTCCTAATGCATAGTATGTTATGTTTTTCGCAAACTGAATTGAAAATGGAAAAGAAAATTGACAGCCTTTTTGCAAAATACAATTCCGAAACACCGGGCGTTGCAGTTGCCGTGCTTGAGAAAGGAAAGGTAATTTTTGAAAAAGGCTACGGCATGGCTAATTTGGAATACGATATTCCAATCACACCCAAAACAATTTTTCACGTAGCATCTGTATCAAAACAGTTCACAACATTTGCCATATATCTTCTAGAAAAAGAGGGCAAAATATCTTTAGCTGATAATGTGCAAAAGTACATCCCAGAAGTTCCAGATTTTGGCAAACCTATAACGATTCAACATCTTTGCTCACATACAAGCGGGCTAAAAGACCAATGGGGGTTACTCACTTTAGCAGGTTGGCGACTAGATGATGTCATAACAACAGAGCAGATACTAAAACTGGTGAGCAAACAAAAAGAACTTAATTTTACGCCCGGAACTCAGTTTCAGTATAGTAATACAGGCTTTACACTTTTAGCCGAGATAGTTGAAAGAGCATCTGGAATGTCTTTTCCAGAATATGTGAATAAGAAAATATTTCAACCATTAGGCATGACAAATTCTCAATTTTATGATGACCATGAAAAAATTGTAAAAAACAGGGCTTATTCATATGCAAACGAAGATGGTATTTACAAAAAAAGAAAGTTGAACTACTCAAATGTTGGTGCAACAAGTCTGTTTACTACTGTCGAGGATTTGGCAAAATGGGCAAGAAATTTTGAGGAGCCAACAGTGGGCGATCAAGAACTAATTAAGCGATACAATGAAGGCACTGTTTTAGAAAGTGGCGAGCCTGCAATTCTGGCGGTTTTGAATGGGGAAACCATCTATCATGCAAAGGGGCAGTTTTTTAGAAGGTACAAAGGCTTAATGCTGTACAATCATACAGGAGGGGACGCAGGTTTTAGAGCATATTTGGCTAGATTCCCTGAAAAGGAATTTTCTGTAATTACGCTTAGTAATGAGGCTAGTTTTGATAGATTAGGCAATGGATTAACCATTGCAGAATTTTATTTAAAGGACGACTTAAAACAACGGAAAGAGCAAGTACCCAAAAAAGAAAAAAGCAAGATTGAAAAAGAAGAAAACTTTAATACCAATCTTTCGGAATTTGAAGGTGAATATTTTAGTCCCGAATTAACTACAAGCTATCAAATTGAGCAAAAAAACGGTCAATTGATAATGTCTCACAGAAGATTAAGTGATGTTGAGTTGATAAGGATAGGAGAAAATAAATTTAGAGGTACTGTTTATTTTAATATTGAATTAGAATTTATTAAAGATAATAGTAGTGAGTTCAAGGGATTTTATGTTTCAAATTTTGGAGCGAAAAATGTTAAATTTGCAAAATTACCTAAATAAACCCACAAGGGAAAGACGACTTGAAAAATGGAAAACAAAATAAGAAATATAGGAACTGTACAGCATTTAGATGAGGAGGGCTTTATTATTAATAACCTTTCATTGGATAGCATACAAGAAGAATACAAAATAATTATTGATGAGACCTTAGCTTTTTACAAAACGCATTTTAAAGAAAATCTACATAGCATTTACCTAAGAGGAAGTGTCGCTAAAGGAGAGGCGATTCCTCACATTTCTGATCTAGATACTTTTGCCATTACTTATTCAAAAGTTAGTAAAAAAGAGCTAATGAATAGGATAGCATTTTGGGAGGAAATGAGTGTTAAATATCCCTATTTAAACGGAATAGAGATACATTTTGAAAGTATAGATAAAATAATGTCCTCTGAAAGAGCACAATTTCTGTTGCAAACTCAATGCATTTGTATTTATGGTAAAGACCTGAGAATAGAACTGCCAAAATTTGGAATTGGAGAGTGGGCTTATGCACATTCCAATGATATTCAAAAAGGAGTAGATGAAGTTAAAGCTTGGTTAAAAGAGGAGCATACAGAAAAAGAATTAAAAGAAGTATGTTCTTGGATTATGAAAAGAATGGTAAGAATTGGTTTTGAATTGGTTATGGAAAAAGAACAATGTTTTACCCGAGATTTATATCCCTGTTATGAACTGTTCTCTAAAAACTATCCGAATAAGGATAAAGAGATGCGAGAAGCATTGAAATTAGCTGTTTTTCCGACCTCAGATATGGATGATATGTGGAAAGTTATCTATTCTTTACATGGTTTTTTGATTGAAGAAGCAAGGAAAAGAAAAGGTGAGAATTGAGTGTCAAAGAATTATTAGTACGAAGACCAAAAAAGGTACAGCATTAATTTACCCTATTTTAGTCGAACATTACCGAATTTTTCGCCATAATCACTAACTTCGGATTTCTAACAGCCAAAACTCAATAAGATGAAAAAAAAATCCCCCTACCTATTCATTGTATTCATCATAGCACTTTTAGGTGCTTGTAGTCCTTGCGCGAATATTAGTTGCGAAAATGGCAAAACTTGTGTAAAAGGCATTTGCAAATGTCACAAGGGCTTTTATGGCGACAATTGTGAATTGGTAGACTGTAGCATTGTAAAATGTCCACCCAACTCTACGTGTAGTGAGGACGGTTTTGGCACCTGTAGCTGTAATCCAGGATATGAGCGGCGTAAGTTAGAAAATGGAGCATATGACTGTGGTACGCTTAGTCGAGAGAAATTTTTAGGTATTTATACAGGTGAAGATATGTGTAGAAGAAGCGGAAAAAGTGAAGCATATCAAACTACAATTACAAAACATCCTAGTGATGTGGATAAATTTTTGATTGATAATTTTGGACAATATGGACTTGTTGTTGCTGTACAAATTGAAGGTCCAAATCAGTTTTCTATCCCTAAACAAACTATTGGCGAGTTAACAGTTCAAGGAGTAACTATTGGCACTATCAATAAAGCTATAGCTGTTGTTTCGTTTAGCTATAAAGTTACTGTTGCTAATGAAAATATAAGCGAAGAATGTGATGTATTTTTAAGGCAACAATAACTCGTGATTTGTAGAATATTGATTACTAAGCTATTAATACTTCTTTTTTGAAATAATCAAATATATAGTGTACTAAAAAAATCTAAGCTCTAATCGCTAACTTCTGATTTCTAACAGCTAAAAATCTTGGAGTTTGGAAGGTTACAAAGTTACAAGGTTTTAAAGTTTTTATTTTTTTTAATGAATTTTAAATCTAATGCTCTTTGTCTTGTTGGTCAAACATATAAAAAATTCAAAGAGGTTATTATTTTTTTTGTCAATAAAATAAAAGGCGAAAAGTCAATTTAGCTCCAAACTCTAAAAAAATCTAAAAGTCCGAAAGTCCCATCCCCATTTTAACATTCTACATTTACCCTAGTCTAAGTATATTTGTATAAAAGCAAGTAAATTTAAATTAGGTAAACAAACAAAATTAAAGGCCAATTACATTTACTATAAATATTTGATAATAAACCGTTTATCTCAAATCTCCTGTTTCACATCTCATATCTAGTCTAAAAACTTACAACCAAAAAAAACTAGAAATCGTCTTGTCCATGATCACTATATACCTATTAATCAGTTATAGAACTTAAATCAACAACAAACAAAAAATAAAAACAAAGACAATGAAAAAAATTCTATTTGCATTACTCTGCTTAAGCAGTTTAACTTTTTATTACTCCTGTCTCGAAGATGCCTGTGAAGGGGTTACCTGCGAAAACGGCGGCACCTGTGTAGAAGGCGTTTGTGATTGTATCAATGGCTATTCGGGTATTTTTTGCGAAACCGCACCCATTGACCCTTGTGATTTAGTAAACTGCGGTAGCAATGGCAACTGCGTCAACGGTGCTTGCGAATGTAGCGATGGCTACTCAGGTGTAAACTGCGAAGTTGCTCCCGATCCTTGTGGCACTGTCAATTGCCTCAATGGTGGTAGCTGTATCAATGGTGCTTGCAACTGTATCAATGGCTATTCAGGCGTAAATTGCGAAATCCCACCAGACCCTTGCGGAAACCTCAATTGTCAAAACGGCGGTACCTGTGTAGATGGCACCTGCAATTGCATCAACGGTTATACAGGCGTAAACTGTGAAATTGCTCCCGACCCTTGTGCAAATGTAGAATGTTTTAATGGCGGTACTTGTATAGATGGCACCTGTAATTGTATAGATGGTTTTACAGGCGTAAACTGCGAAATCCCACCCGTTGATCCATGTGCCAATGTCGTTTGTGAAAATGGTGGTAGTTGCGCCCTTAATCAAAACGGTGAAGTAGTTTGCGATTGCCCCGAAGGATTTTATGGAGCAAATTGTGAATTAATAGAATGTTTCATTGTAGACTGCCCATTAAACTCTACCTGTGTTGATGATGGTACAGGCAGTTGCGAATGTAACCCAGGATACGAACCACGCGATTTAGGTAATGGAGACTTCGACTGTGGAAACCTAAGTCGAGATAAATTCTTGGGCAATTATTTAGGAGAAGATATATGTCAGGTGCTTGGAGAAAGTGATGCCTATGAAACAACTATTGAGGGCACAGATGAAGACCTAACAGCTCTTATTTTTAATAACTTTGGTGGTTATGATGTGCAAGTGATTGCCTTTATTGAAAGCCCTACCAATTTCTCTATTCCAAAACAAGACTTTGAAGACATTGGTATTTCTATTGAGGGCGTAACGTTTGGCTCTATCAACTTGGATTTATCCACAACACCTGTGTCTGTTTCTTATCGAGTTACACTACTTGATGATGGCTCAGGAGATGAGTGTGATATGATTTTGTTTAAAGAATAAAACAAACACAACACTATTTAATTTTTTTTAAAGAAAACAAAAAAGCCTTCCAAATACAGTTTTGGAAGGCTTTTTTGTGCCCATAACGTAAAGGCAAATTTATTCACCTCCTGTATGTAGTTTTCCACTTTCCATTCATGATAAGATTCTATTTTTTTAGAAAAAAAAGGAAAATGCAACCTTTTGATAATCAGTTGAATATGACTTCTCTATTAGAGGAAAAAAATGTTTTTTTATAAAGTAACTAGGCTAGTTATAGTTTTTGTCATTGTAATGTCATGGATTTTTGGAAAAATCACTTATCTTTGTAAGGTCATCATTAACACCATCTTTTATTTATCGCCAAAAATTTTTCATTGGAAATAGTTTTTACAAACTGTACTTTTTTCTATTAAATATTTTGTCTTTTCATTACCACAAAGCCTATTGATAAATTGTCAAATAATGATGTATAAACTGCCAATTTGTCATATGTATTGAAAAAGAATTTTGATTGCTTTAAAAAAGTAATCCTAGAAATATTTATTTACTTATTTTTTTAACTTTTAAAACACTTATCCACATGAACAGTTTATTGAAGAAATTTTTAGGCTTTGAGATGACAACACAGCAAGAACAGAACACTGTAGGCGGAACGACCAAAGTTGATCCAGCATGGCGCAAAAAAGAGCGCGCAGCTAAAAAAGAGGCTCGCAAAGTAGAACGCGCTTCCAAAAAGGCTGAAAGAGAAGCAGCTAGAGAAGAGCGCGGCAGTGGTTATGATTGCTAGTAAATGATCTTTGAGATTCAAGAATTTTATTTATCGCGGCCTAATTTTTTACATATATCACTATCTTTTTATTTTTTATTCACTATTCTTTAAGACTTATTCATTAATTTTTTAAACACTATCCACATGAATTTATTGAAAAATTTCTTAGGTTTTGCGATGACAAAAGAGCAAGGACAGAACACTACAGGCGGAACGACCAAAGTTGATCCAGCATGGCGTAAAAAAGAGCGTGAAGCAGAGCGCGCAGCTAAAACAGAAGCTCGCAAAGCAGAACGCGCTTCTAAAAAAGCTGAAAAAGAAGCAGCTAGAGAAGAACGCGGTAGTGGCTACGATTGCTAGTTAAGTTAACGAATATAATTTGAAACCCATTACTTTCAATATACACATGGGCAATGACTTTTTGGAGTTGTTGCCCATTTTTTTTGAAAAAATCATTCGTAGGATTTGTGATTCGTGAATTGGTAGATTCGTAATTGATAATTCGTAATTCGTAATTGATAATTCGTAATTAAAATCACCCATCAAGCAAAACTTGGCATAAAAATTGGCTATTAATTGTCATAAAAAAGTAAAAAATAGTGACTGACTTAACTTATGAAAAAATTTCCATTTTATAGACAGCTTGATCAAATGGACTGTGGGCCGACTTGCCTACGAATGATTGCAAAACATTATGGAAAAAACTATTCGCTAGATTTTCTCAGAGAAAAATGTTACATCACTCGAACAGGTGTTTCTATGGCTGGCATCAGCGAAGCCGCCGAAGCCATCGGAATGCGAACCTTAGCAGTGCAAGTACCTTTCCAAAAATTGCGCGAAGCCCCATTACCTTGCATCGCTCACTGGCGACAACGACACTTTCTAGTCGTTTACAAAATCACTCGGCGATACGTCTATGTCGCTGACCCCGGACATGGTCTGGTCAAATACAAAATCGAGGACTTTTTAGACGGATGGCACGGCAACGCAAGAGACCGCGAAAAACCGGGTATCGTGCTATTGCTTGAGCCTACCCCCGAATTTTACGAAAAAATCGATCCAACAGACGGTAAACCTTTTGGATTTAGCTATATTTTTAATTACCTAAAACCTTATAAAAAGTTTCTATTTCAGCTCGCACTCGGCATGTTGCTAGGCAGTGTGTTGGAGTTGATTTTTCCCTTTTTAACACAGGCTTTGGTAGATAGAGGAATCGAATATCAAGACATTGGATTTGTTTATTTGATTCTATTAGCGCAAACCATGCTATTCTTCAGCGAGGTTGCCGTTCAATTTATCCGAAGTTGGATTTTATTACACGTCAGCAGTCGAATTAATATTTCGCTTATTTCTGACTTTCTCAGCAAATTGATGCGCCTCCCCATTTCCTTTTTCGATACAAGAGTGATGGGAGACATCCTACAACGTATAGACGATCACGATAGAATTGAAAGTTTCTTAACATTTTCAACCCTAAGTGTATTGTTTTCCATGCTCAATTTTGTGGTATTTGGTGTAGTTTTATTTGTATTTAATGTGCAGATATTTACCATTTTTGCCATCAGTACTACCCTTTATTTTATTTGGATAATGATATTTTTGAAAAAACGTAAAGAACTGGACTTCAAACGTTTCGATAGATTATCCGATAACCAAAGCAAGCTCGTACAGCTCATCAATGGGATGCAAGACATCAAATTGAACAATTGCGAAAAGCAAAAACGCTGGGAATGGGAACGCATACAAGCCAAACTATTTAAAGTTCGTGTAGAAGGCTTGGCATTGGCACAATATCAGCAAATTGGCGCATCAGGCATTAGTCAATTCAAAGATATTTTAATTACATTTTTTGCTGCAAAAGCCGTTATTGATGGCGATATGACGCTCGGAACAATGTTGGCGGTACAGTATATTGTAGGGCAGATTAACGGTCCTTTGAATCAATTGATTGGCTTTATACAATCGGCGCAGGATGCTAAAATCAGCTTTGAGCGACTAGGAGAAATCCGCCACAAAGCAGATGAAGAACCAGTTGATATAACTCGCCTTGCCATCATGCCCAACGACCGTAATTTGTACCTTGAAGATGTGAGTTTCAAATACGGCGGCGCAACTTCGCCTTTGGTATTGCAAAACGTAAGCATGGTAGCACCCGCAGGCAAAGTAACCGCTATTGTGGGCGCGAGTGGCAGTGGCAAAACAACCTTACTCAAACTATTGCTCAAATTCTACGACCCGACCGAAGGCAAAATCCTTTTGGGCAATAATCCATTGACGAGCTACCACAGCGGATGGTGGCGACAACAATGTGGTGTAGTCATGCAAGAAGGCTTTATTTATTCTGATACCATTGCGCGAAACATTGCAGTTGGTGATGAACGCATCAACTACCCTAAGCTATTACACGCCTCGCAAGTCGCTAACATTCAGCAGTTTGTAGAGTCCTTGCCAATGGGCTTCAACACCAAAATTGGCGATGAAGGCGTAGGCATCAGTCAAGGGCAGCGGCAACGATTATTGATTGCGCGCGCCGTTTACAAAGACCCACAATACCTATTTTTCGATGAAGCCACCAGTGCGCTAGATGCCAACAACGAGAAGGTTATCATGGCAAATTTAGACCGCTTTTTCGAGGGGCGCACCGTATTAGTAGTTGCCCACCGATTGAGTACCGTTAAAAATGCCGACCAAATTGTAGTCCTCCATCACGGCAGAATCGTAGAAGGCGGCACCCATGAGGAACTCTCTCAAATACAGGGCTATTACTATCATCTGGTTAAAAACCAATTGGAATTGGGGGGGTAGAGACGTGATTAATCACGTCTGTACGGGAAATTAATTGCGTCTGTACGAGAAATTAATCACGTCTGTACAGGTTGGTGAATGAACTATCAACTTTTCAATAAACAATTGTCATTTTTTAGCTCTAAATGTCTATATTTTGTCAAATGTAAGCAAAATATAGGCATTTTTATCCGCTTCTTTAGATTGTTAAAACATAATTAACAGATAAATTAAAGCAAAACTGAACTTATTTTTTACCTAAAAAAAAGCAATATAAATTAGTTAAAAAAACACATACAATTCTAATTCAATAAATAAAGCAAATAGTCATACCTTTTAAGCTGCTATTAAAAGCATTACAATAAATAAACTAATTTGGATGTTTGATTCTTAGTAATGTATTTAACTACTTTGTTTAAAAATTTTAACTTTACATTCAGCAAATCCTAATGTACAAAATGATAGAAAAAAAGTTTAATCATCAAAAAAAACACATTTCAAAATTATTTAGTAGAACTATTGCACTTGCAAAAAAAGAGTCAGGAAAGTCTATCCAAGAAAATAATTTTATAGTTAAATTAAAAAAATCACAAAAACGATGTGAAGAGCAAACTTTTTTAGTCGCAATAATGGCTTTAGCAAAGTCAGGAAAATCAACTTTTTTAAATGCACTTTTAGGAAAAACTTTTTTACCTATATCCAATGTTCCAGAAACAGCAGTAATTGTAAAAATTCGTCATTCAGAAAAAGAGGAACATAAAGATGGTTATTTATACAATAAGGGAGAGATAGTTGCAAAAGGGACAACAGGTATATACTCATATCTCAAAGATTTAAATAAGACAAGAAGAGAGGATAATCACAACCTAGAAATCGATTTATTGCTTTTAGCTCCAATTCAAGCTCTCAAAGGAAAAGATTTAGGAAGCATAAAGTTTGAGATGGTAGATACTCCTGGTTTTGGAGAGGCCGAAGATGAAATTAGACAAGGACAGACAATATATGATGAAAATGTAGACTTTTTAAATGAAACAGATATTATTATATATCTCTTAGATTATACAAAGCTCAAAACTAGTAAAGAAAGGGAAATTATAGATAAATTGAGTTCTATAAGACCTAATTTGTTAGAACAGGTACAAGAGCGATTATTTTTTGTTGTTAATAAAATTGACGAAGCTAATAGTAGTCAATATAATCTACTAGAGGAAGAAGTTGTAGATTATGTTTATGAAATCCTATCTAAAGATATTAACGATTTAGTTAAAAATCAAATATCTACTATATCTGCCTATGATGCATTATTAGGTAGACTAATTTTAGAAAATGCAGCGACTCCAGAAGATTTTAGTGATTTTGCCAACAAAGCATTTGGAAGAAGAGGAAAGAAGAAAACACTTGAAGAATGTTGGGACGCGGCTCGAGACTTTCTATATGAAGATAGTAAGTTACCAGCTTTAGAAGATGATATAATAGATTTTATTTATAATAATCGTGGGAAGTTACTTTTAGATAGTTTAGTGGAAAAGCTTGAATCTTCTATTAAGCAATTTAATGATTACATTAAAACTGCCCAATGCACATTGAGAGTGAATAAACGAAATATTGAAGAATTTGAGGCAAAAGTTGAAGGTATAAAACAAAAATCAGCTATTCTTCACAAAAAGGCAACTGAACATGAGAAAGGAATAGAGTTGTTTGCTAATGAAGAATTTTCATCTTTCAAAAAAGACCTAATTAAATATCTTAACTATAAGATGAAAGCAATAAATAAGAGAGGGAAGGAAAGAAAGAGTAATAATAATAAATATATGAGTACAAATCAGGAATATATTAATGGACAAATACAAAAAGAAATAAAAAATATTTCAAATTATATATACAGAAGATCAACACCTTTTATAAAAGAGTATAAAAATAAAGCAATATATAAGCAAAAGGAATTGTTAGAAGATTTTAACAAAATAATACTTATATTTATAGAAGACTTGCAAAAAGTACTAAAAACAGTATTAGATATTGAATTAACTCATACAGAATTTGAATTACCCAAAATTGATGTGCAAGCAATATTAGATAGAGCTAATAAAGAACTAGATAAGTTTATTGATACAGAAATCAATAAAAAAAGCGAAACCAAAACAAAAAAAGAAGGAAGTTTTTGTAACCGTAAAGAAGTAAATTATACAGTAATCAATACTTATGAGACTTATGAGATTGATACAGAAGAGTTATTCAAATTTTGGAAAAAAGAAATTGGAGAAATGTGCGATAATGCCGTATTAGTAACTAAAAAAATTGCTAAAGTACATGTAAAAGAGGAGTTAGAAAAGGCTAAAAAGGAATTTGATAATTATGCCAATCAATACCTACAAATTATTCAAAAAGAAAAAGATGAGAAGGTCAAAGTAGGAAAGAAATATGTGGACGAGCGTTTAGCCGAATTAGCCACTTATAAGACTCAATTAAAGAAAATAATAGAAGGAATAAATAATTACAAAAAGTATTCAAAAGAATCAAAATTATGTATAACTACAGAGGACTAGAGCAATTTCCTTTTGTGGCAGAAGCTATTGCCATTGATATAGCCAATAGTTTGTCAGGGGCAGAAATTGGCATAAGAGGATTTCGCAATCGTAATTTTCTTATTAGAATGTGGGATGGGCTAACAGGCGAAAGTGATGAATATATTGCTGAAATTGCAGCAGATTCATTAGTCGCACAAAAAGCCATGGTGGAGTATTTAAAGATTACAACAACATCTGACATACATACTCAAAAATGTCTTACCAAAGTTACTAGAAATCTCTTAAAAGTTATAAATGATGTACAGTTGTTAGATATTAAAATTACTGCTGTGAAGCAAAAGTTAGAAAGTGACATAAATGCTTTACGTTCTGAGCTTGGGAATAAAATAAATTCGATAGATTTTACAGCTCAACGAAATAGAGAACTTAGACAAATGACTGCACAGTATAAGGCTATGTCATTATATGAGGGTATGGACAATATTTTAAGATCTGCATTATATATAGCACAAGTTTCAAATCTTTATTGGGGAGGAACTTCCGATAATATAATTAAAAAAGAAATTGATTATGCAAAAAACGTAGTTAAAGCAACTTTAATTAATACGCCAGAAGCAATTGGTGATTTGCTCATTAATTCACTTGAAAATAGTGCTAACAAATTATTACCTGTTATTGTATACATAACAAGTCAAAATAATAGTTCGCTTTTGAAAACTTATAATCTTCTGTTTAGTAGAAAATATGCAGGTTTGCCAACTAATTTAAACAATATCAAGGAATGTTTAACTATTGCAGAAGCAGTAGCAGATGATAACTTCCTTCAACAAGGAGAAATTTATACTCCTTATCAAATTTCTTGTGAACTCGCAAAACAATTAACTAATGAACCTATTAACAAATAAAAACACTGTAAATAAAGGTTTAGCATTAGCATCAGGTGGTGCAAGAGGTGCTTATCAAGCAGGTGCCATGCTTGCTTTAGCTGAAAAGGATGTACAATTTTCTCATGTTTCAGGTACAAGTATTGGAACCCTAAATGGAGCGTTTTATGTTCAAGGAAATGGAACCGTAAGAGAAATGCAAGATTTATGTGATTTATGGAGAGAGATTGGTAATATAGGAACTAGAGGTCTACTCAAACCTAATATACGGTTATTGATAGAAAAAAAATTACCAATAGAACGTGGTACTTCAATATTAAATTCAGCACCACTTGAGGAAATATTAGACAGATATTTAAACTATGAGATAATATGTTCATCTTCTAAAATATTTGTAATAACAACAATTCCCTCAATTGATCCAATTACTGATATTTTAGTTGGCACTTTTCAAAAACCAGTGTATTTTTATGCAAATAAACTATCACCAACTGATTTGCGAAAAGCACTTTTAGCCGCAACAGCTATCCCTATTGCTTTTCCAAGTGTGGATATAAGTGGAACACATTTTACAGATGCAGGTTTATCAACTCCATTGCCATCAAAAGTACTATATGACATTGGAATTGAATTTATTGTTTCTATTTTCCTTTCAGATAGCGTAATCCAAAACCGTCTTGATTATCCAAAAGGAGTTATATTTCAACTTAGACCATCCACTGATATATCTAAAGATTTTTTCTCTATGCTTGATTTTAGTTCATCCACAATAAACTATCTTATTGATTTAGGATATAATGATGTACAAAAATATATGAAAGAAGTAGAAAAACTAAGAGACCCATTGATTGAATTAAATAATAATAGAAAAGAACTGGATGATTTGACGGATAAACTCCCTATTGAATAAAATGATAATATCCAATATTAGCCCCACTCAGATAATATAACCGAAGTCGTTGGATCACCATAAATGAGCAACCTATCAATGACTTCTTCTAAATGAGTACTATCTCTTAGATGCAGTTTCATTAATAAACAATCGTTACCTGTTATTCGGTGACAGTCAACGATTTCGGGGAAGTTGTCTAGCTTTTTTTGGAACTTTGGGAGTTTGCCCGAATGAAATTTAATCGAAA
>JAHDHV010000057.1 GCA_020631155.1 Bacteroidota bacterium
AGTGATTAGTAGATTAGTGATTAGTAGATTAGTGATTAGTAGATTAGTGATTAGTAGATTAGTGATTAGTGATCTCTAAAAATCCAAAAATCCAAAAATCCAAAAGTCTAAAAGGCTAAATAGCAAGCTGAACCACATACATGTGGTGAGGAAACTGTTAGGAAGAAAATGAAACATACTGTGAATTTACAACTTTTCAAACTCCAATAAAGAATAGCTATAGTAAAATAAGTAACCTGCAAAAAATCCGCAAACTTTTTTTTTTTCAAAACAGATAAGATAGGCCTATCTTTGTACCATTTTACAGACCAAACACTTATAGGGTTTATATACTAAGTTATTTATATGAAAAATATACAACAAGCGGGTTATTACCGTTTCCCCACTATATACAACGATAAAATCGCATTCGTTGCCGAAGATGATCTTTGGATAGTCGCTGCAAATGGCGGCACTGCACGCCGATTGACCAATAATCTAGGGCACATTACCCATCCACTTTTTTCTCCCGATGGAAAATGGATTGCTTTCAATAGCACCGAAGAAGGACAACCCGAAGTGTTTATCATTGCTACCGAAGGTGGCACTGTTCATCGTTTAACTTATTTAGGTGCGCTTTCTTGTAAAGTCGTTGCTTGGAAAGATGACAATGTGATTTTTGCCAGTAATAAAGGGCAAGCCTTCTGGAGAGTTTGTAAGTTACACTCAGTAGGAATTACAGCTGATGAGCCAAAGGAACTGCCCTATGGTGTGGCGCATAATGTTGGATTTGGCAAAAAGGGAGTCGTACTTGGACGGTCTACCGCCGAACCTGCCCGTTGGAAAAGGTATCGCGGTGGTACAGTTGGGCAACTTTGGATAGATGAGAAAGGTGAAGGTAAATTTTACAAGCTTGTTGGTGACAGTGAAGCTAAATTACCTTTGAATGGTAACCTAGCTAGTCCACTTTGGATTGGAAAACGCATTTATTTTATTTCTGACCATGAAGGCATTGGAAATATCTATTCTTGTACCACTAAAGGAAATAGCCTAAAAAAACATACCAATCATACAGAATATTATGTTCGTAACCTAAGAACAGACGGCAAACACATTGTTTATCATGCTGGTGCAGATATTTATAAATATAATGTTGCTAATGGTAGAGTTGGAAAAGTACATATTGATTACTTTGCCCCTAAAGTTCAACTGAATAGAAAATTTACGAATGCCTCTAATTATCTTGAAAGCTTTGACCTCAACAGTGAAGGGAGCCGTTTGGCAGTAATCAGCAGAGGTAAATCCTTTACTTTTGGCAATTGGGAAGGCCCCATTTCCCAACAAGGAGAACGCAACGGCTCTGTCCGTTACCGACTAAGCCGATGGCTCAATGATGGCAAGCGTTTGGTCATGGCTAGTGACGAAGGCGGAGTTGACCATCTTCAAATTCAGCACATAGATGGAAATGGCATACCAGTAAAAATTATAAATGATGTCATTGGCAGACCTTACGACATCAAAGTATCACCCAAAAAGGATGAAATACTGTTCAGCAATCACCGTCATGAACTCTATTACATTAATTTAGAGTCTAAAAAAATTACCCTTATTGATAGAAGCGAATTTAGTCCCTTAAGCGGATTTAATTGGTCGCCTTGTGGTCATTGGGTTGCTTATAGTACGAGCATTAATCGCCGAATTACGGTGATTAAAATTTTTAATATTGAAACAGGAGAAAAACAACAGGTGACCGATGCAATTCTTAATGATGTTCAACCTGTTTTTGATCCTACAGGAAAATATCTTTACTTTTTATCTAGCAGAGTATTCAACCCTGTATATGATGCCATGCACTTCGATCTAAATTTCCCGAAGGGCATGAAACCCTACCTTATCACCCTTCAAAAAAGCACCCTTTCCCCACTTGTACTACAAGCGCGCGCTTTCCGTTTTGACTTTGACGAGCGCGGCAAACCACCCAAATTAGAGGTAGATGAAATTCCAATTGATTTTGATGGCATACAGCAGCGTATTATTGCTTTGCCAGTTGCAGAGGGAAAATATCGCCAAATCATTGCCATCAAAGATAAGGTACTTTATACCACCTTGCCAGTAGAAGGTGCCATGAGTGATCCTAAAAAGTTAAACAGTACAACGATTAAAGCTTTTGATTTAATTACATTAGAAGAAAGCGTTTTTGCAACGAATGTAAATCACTTTAAATTATCACAAGACAACAGTTCTTTGGTGTATCAGTCGGGCAAACGCTTACGTGTAGTGCGTGCTTATCGGGAAAAAGAAGATAAATTGTTAAAAGACAATAAAATCAACCGCAAATCTGGCTGGATTGATTTATCGCGCATCAAATTATCCGTTCATCCCGAAGCAGAATGGGCGCAAATGTTCCATGAAGCATGGCGTTTACAACGCGATTTCTACTGGATTGAAACAATGAGCGGCATTGACTGGCAAAAAATATTAAACCGTTATGAACCATTGGTAGAACGAGTTGCTTCACGCAGCGAGTTTTCGGATTTAGTTTGGGAAATGCAAGGGGAGCTAGGCACTTCTCATGCCTATGAAATAGGAGGCGATTATCGGCCAAATGCACGCTACAATGTCGGTGTATTAGGAGCAAGTGTAGAGTATGATAAAAAGCATGATGCTTACCGTTTTACAAATATTGTAAAAGGTGATGTTTGGGGAGATAAAAACACTGCGCCACTCAAGCGATTAGGAGTGAATGTAACAGAGGGCATGTTATTATTGAAGGTAAATGGACAAAGAGTGAATGGTCAACATACCCCAAATGAACGCCTAGTGAACCTAGCAGGAACAGAGGTAGAAGTAACGGTAGCAGAAAGCGATGGTAGTTCGCCACGCAATATTATTGTTAGAACTTTGGGCAATGATATGCCATTGCGTTATCGCGATTGGGTAGAAAAAAATCGCGCCTATGTACACGAACAAAGCAACGGTCGTTTGGGCTATGTACATGTGCCAAATATGGGGCCTTGGGGTTATGCCGAGTTTCACCGTTATTTCCTCACCGAATTAGATAATGATGGTTTGGTGGTAGATGTACGCTTTAATGGCGGAGGCCATGTTTCTCAATTATTAATAGAAAAACTAGCGCGCCGCCGTCTTTCTTTTCGCCCTACTCGCTGGATGGGAGAATCTGTTTATCCTACAGAGTCTATTGCAGGTGCAGTCATTGCCGTAACCAATGAAAATGCAGGCTCGGATGGTGATATTTTTAGCCATGTATTTAAAATGATGAAGTTGGGTAAATTAATAGGAAAACGTACATGGGGCGGTGTTATTGGCATTTGGCCGAGGAACTATTTAGTAGACGGCACTGTTACAACTCAACCAGAGTTTTCCTCTTGGTTCAAAGACGTAGGTTGGAATGTAGAAAACTATGGTACTGACCCAGATATTGAGGTAGATATTAAACCACAAGACTATGTGGATGGTAAAGACCCTCAACTGGATCGAGCTATTGAAGAAATATTAAAAGAGTTGGAGGAAAATCCACCTTTCAAACCTGATTACAACAATAAACCAGACCTAACATTGCCATAGTAGAGTAAAGACAATTCATGAATAGTCTTTACATTAAATTGTCTTTTTTTAAAGCAAAAAAGCTGTAAAGGCGTAGTACGTTACGTTTCACAATCTAATATTTTTTTCTCATGAGTCAACAAGTTAGAACCCGATTTGCCCCAAGCCCAACGGGTTATTTACACATCGGCGGTTTACGCACTGCCTTGTACTGCTATCTATTTACCCGAAAAGTAGGGGGGGCTTTTCTTTTGCGAATTGAAGATACAGACCGAAAACGCTATGTTCCTGAAGCTGAAGATTACTTTATTAGAGCTTTGGAATGGTGTGGCATACAGTGTGACGAAGGAGTACATGTCGGTGGTGACTATGGACCCTATCGGCAGTCGGACCGCAAGGAATTATATCAAAAGTATGTACAACAATTAGTAGATACAGAGAAAGCCTATTATGCTTTTGATACCCCAGAAGAACTGGAAGCCATGCGTGAGGCTGCCAAACAACAAGGCAATCACAACATCAAATACGATGCAAAAACTCGTTTGCAAATGCGAAATTCGCTGACCCTTCCTGAAGAAGAAGTGCAGCAGTTGTTAAATGATGGCGCGCCTTATGTAATACGCATTAAGATAGAACCCAATCAAGAGGTAACGGTCAATGATCTAGTGCGTGGCTTGGTAACCATCAATAGCAATGAGATTGATGATAAAGTCATGCTCAAAAGTGATGGGATGCCAACCTATCATTTGGCCAACATTGTAGACGACCATTCCATGAAAATTACCCATGTAATTCGTGGTGAGGAATGGCTGCCTTCTACCCCTTTACATGTGCTCCTATATCGCGCTTTTGGTTGGGAAGATACCATGCCACAATTTGCCCACTTACCACTTATTCTAAAACCAGAAGGCAAAGGCAAACTCAGCAAACGAGACGGCGACCGCTTAGGATTCCCTGTATTTCCGATCGCATGGACAGAAGAAGGAGCAGACCAGCCCTCCAAAGGATTTCGAGAAATGGGTTTTTTCTCCGAAGCATTTGTCAACTTTTTAGCTTTTTTAGGATGGAACCCAGGTACAGAGCAAGAAATTTTTACAATGGAAGAGCTAACAGATGCTTTTACTATTGAAAGAATCAGCAAATCAGGAGCGAAATTCGATTTTAACAAAGCGAAGTGGTTCAATGAGCAGTATTTGAAAAATAAATCGGATGCCGAACTCACTGAAGCAGCATTAGCTTATGCACCAGAAAAGCTAGAGGAATTGCAAATCTGTAAAGAGTATGTAAATGGTGTTTGGGGGTTAATGAAAGAGCGAGTTACCTTTCCAAGTGATATTTGGACAAAGGCAGCCTATTTATTTGCAAAGCCAGATACTTATGATGCCAAAGTTGTTCGGAAAAAGTGGAAAGAAGAACGCATTCCATTGTTTGAAGACCTAAAAAAACGTCTTGCAGCCCTTGATGATTTCAGTAGTACCAATGTAGAAACGAGTATTAAAGCATTTATTGAGGAAACAGGCTTAGGTTTTGGGAATGTTCTACAAGTATTTCGAGTAATGTTGGCAGGAACTACCAAAGGGCCTTCTGTATTTGATATGGCTGCTCTATTAGGAAAAGAGGAAGTTGTAGAGCGAATGGAGCGAGGAGCGAAAATCTTTGATGAAATGAATGCACTTTTGGCTTGAAAGAATAATTGGTGACAATTGTCGGATTGCCTAATAATTCCCTAAACAAAAATGACATTTATTTACATTTAGGTACTTAATGGATGTTATTGTGTATCTATTGGTATGTTTCAAATAGTGTGTTTTTTACCAAACAGTTTGTGGTCACTTTGACAGTTCGTGGATTAGTGATTCGTTTTTAGACGTTTTTTACTGATTGATTTCTTTTTGGATGTTTTCTGTAACGAAGGCTTTAGCCGTCATAATACTATAAAAATCAAAAGCTTATATCCATTAGGGAAATTAAAAAGTGATTTATTTTAACTAATTTCTGATCGCTAATTTCTAACAGCTAAAGAGCTAAAAGTCTAAATAGCCAAATAGCAATTTTAGAAACAAAGTGTTAGGATAAAAATGAAACATACCTATCTGTTAGTAAATGAACAAATAAACTTGTAACAAATTTAACAGCAATTCGTCCAAATATAGTACTAGCTCTTGATTAGACACACATAACAATAGCTGCCCTAATTTGAGCGGTTGAGTAACTAGATAAAATTAAACGAGATTTGAACTTGCCATAAACGGTTAATAATGAGATAATTATCTCAAGTCTTATGTCTCACATCTTATATCTAGCTACTTAGCAACAATATATGGATTTTTTCAATTAAGTAAACTCAAACATGACCTTACAGGAATTTTTTGATACAATGGCGGCGAACCCAACGCCTGTACTACTCTTTTTTGCTATGTTACCTATCACTGCGGTTGTTGCAGGCTTTATGACAGATAGGGGAGAGGCTTACGAAAGTCCTTGGAAATATTTATACTCTACCTTGATTTATCTAGCCTGTTTGCCCGGTATATTTGCCCTAACGATGTGCGTTTATCACCTATTAATTGATGGGCGTAGCTTTTTGCAACTCAATGTATTGGCGTATTTTCTACCTATTTTGGTAATGATTATTACCTTATTAACGATCAATCGCAATGTAGACATGCGGCGCATACCGGGATTTAGTCGAATATCAGGTTTAGCAATGATTATTGTGGCCTGTTTCATTACCATTTTAATCATCCAAAAAACAAGAATTTGGATATTTATCGGTGGGTCTATGATGCATCTTTTTGGCTTATTTGTCATCCTATTTTTAGTATTCAGTTGGGGGATGTCCAGTTTGTTCAAAAGCCCTGAACCAGAGCCCGTTCCATCTAATTCTCGCCGTTCTTCTCGGCAATTTGACATTGAAGATGAGGACGATTTCTGGTCGTAACAAATAATTTAAATTGTTTAGAAGCCCGTAAAGTTGGCAGTTACACCAACTTTACGGGCTTTTTTTTTTTTGACAAATAAGTATCATAACAGCCTACTTAAATGGCACAAAGTGTCTTAAAAAACAATGTAACTTTATATACGAATAATATTTGTAATGGACATAATAATGATTGGAAAAGTCATGAAAATGACATTTTACGAAAATAGAGGATAAATGTTTCATTTTTGGCAAAAAAATTGATAGTCAAGCAAAACGTTAATTCATTTATTTAAAATCAGAAAAAAAAGCTTGAAATAATTTATTATGCTACTAATAACAAAACATAAAATGCTGAAAATTAGATTTTTGTGTAGGTTTTTAGTTTGTATGTAATAGGTATAAAAAAAGAAAGAATTAGTTAATTTTTTTAAAAGAAAAAAAATGCTTGCCCTATTTAAATTTGAATTGTCGGTATTTTGTAAAAAAACTTTCATGTCACCAAAATGTCATTTATATTTGCAGCAGTTACCAACGAAAACAAAAATACTTTAATTAAAAAATTCGCTGCTGTGAGAAAAATATACATTTTTAGAAAAACCCTATTTTGGAAAATTCTTTTTCTTTCCCCTTGTCTTAAACTGACTAAGGTTTAACATTTTTTCCCCCAACTAACGATTTTACTTTCCACCAACAAACTTTACAACTCAATTACATATGTAATTTATGATACATTATGTATGTGTTAAGTTGACTATTAATCACCACTTTGCCTACTTCCTTAAACATCTACTGTAGTAGATAGAGTATATTGCTTTGTCTAAAACAGAATATTAACATGTGACATATTCAATATTCACAATGGTCATTATTTGCATGATGTATAAATGACTTAGGGGTAAAGTATTGAAATTTAACTTTAAGATACAATAAACTTTTTATTATAAAATACTACAAAAATCGCTTGGCTACTAAAGTTGAGTGGTTTAACTACTACTTTTTTTTCATTTTTTATTTTATTAACTATTCTAAATTATTTTACGCATGAATTTATTATTAAAAACTTTTAAGATTTGGTGCATAACACTTGTTTTGTGCGGCCTAATGCAAGAAAATGTGTTGGCACAGTGTAGTATAATTGTTCCAAGTACACTTACTTGTGGAGCATCAGGAGTGGAAATTCCTGTAGAGGCATCTGATTTAAGTCAGACATACAAAATTCTTACTTTTAATGATGCTGGTTGGACAGTTGATGGTTTGAACGCAGATTCTACAAGTTTTTTTGTAACCATCCCTAGTAGCCCTACTGTGATGGCATTAACAGTTGAGATCGAATATTCAGATGGTGTTAGAGAAACTTGTGATGTTTTAGTCAACTCTTGCTCCCAAGCTCCTCCATGCGATCTGTCCATAACAACAGATACTTCAGGTATTGCTTGTGATGGTAATGGTGGAACAATTGGTACAGCAACGGTAAATGTTTCTGGTAGCAGCACTTATGATATTTCATGGTCTAATGGTGCAACAACAGCAAGTATTACTGACGTTCCTGCTGGTGCTTATGATGTAATTGTTACAGATACAGCTAATCCTTCTTGTACACTAAATGCCCGAGTAACTATTGAAGAAGACCCAGCTTGTGTTGTTACTACTGGCAACGACTGTGATTGTGTTAATACCAACATACCAGGGTATATGTACTTAGGTGAATTTGATGGCCATGCTTACTACAAAAAGACAAGTGGTGATGTAGAATATTGGGATGCTTTAAATCATGCAAATGCTTTAGGTGGTTATATTGTAACCATTAATAGCCAAGCGGAAAATGATTTTGTAGCTGGTTTTCTTGGTGGCGGTGACATCTGGTTAGGTTTATCAGATGCAGGTAGCGAAGGAAACTTTTACTGGACAAATGGTGAGCCTGTTACTTATACTAATTGGGCAGCTGGTGAACCTAATAATGCTAACAACGAAGATTATGTAGAAATGTGGGCAGGTGGTACATGGAATGATTTATCAGATAATAATTATAATTGGTTAATCGTAGAAGTGCCTTGTAATTGTAATGGTGGTACACCACCTAGCTGTGGTTGTGTGAATACAAATATTCCTGACTATATGTACTTAGGTGAATTTGAGGGTAGTGCTTATTACAAAAAGACAAGTGGTGATGTAGAATACTGGGATGCTTTAAATCATGCAAATGCTTTGGGTGGTCATATCGTAACCATTGGTAGCCAAGCAGAAAATGATTTTGTAGCAAGTGTTATTGGTAGTGGAGGAATTTGGTTAGGTTTATCAGATGCAGGTAGTGAAGGAAACTTTTACTGGACAAATGGAGAGCCTGTTACTTATACCAATTGGGCAAACTGGGAGCCAAATAACTACAATAATGAAGACTATGTAGAGATGTTTAGTAGTGGTGTGTGGAATGACGTATCAGATACTGATTACAACTGGTTAATTGTAGAGGTACCTTGTGACTGTAGTGGTAGTAGCTCTAGCTGTACAAACGCCAATATTTTATTTGTTGCACAAACGCCTTTAAAATCTGGTGATGTTACCTTAAAATCTCACTTAATGAGTCAAGGATATGTTGTGACTGTTATTGATCAATACCAAGTAAATTCATCTTCTGCCAATGGTTATGATTTGGTATTCATTAGCTCAACTATAGCTTCAAATAATATAGGTAATGCTTTTACTTACACAACAGTACCAGTTATAGTAGCAGAAGCCTACTTATTTGACGATATGTATATGGCTTCTAATTGGGGCAACTATAGCTATACTTCTCAAATAGTGATTACAGACCCTAGCCATCCAATTGCAGCAGGCTGTAGTGGCACAGAAGAAGTATATACTAGTAACAAACAAGTAGGTTGGGCAGTACCTTCTAGCAGTGCTTATAAAATTGGAAGACGCAACAACAGTAGTAGTAAGTATATGTTATTTGCTTATGAAGCAGGAGCATCTATGGTTGGATTGAACGCACCAGCAAGACGAGTAGGCTTCTTTACAAGAGATAACACTGCTAATTATTTTACTACTAAAGGTTGGATGCTTTTCGATGGAGCTATTGAGTGGGCATTAGGTTGTGATGGTGGTAGCACGCCTCCTCCTGCACCAACAGGCTGTACAAATCCTACCAATATTGCATTAAATGGAACTGCTTACCAAAGTAGCACTTATAACAATAGCCCTGCTTATATAGCTATTGATGGTAATACAAGCTCTATTACTCGTACTTACCACCAATGTAATGCTTACTGGGAGTTAGACTTGGGTTGTGTAGCTGATATTGATTACATCAATGTTTGGAACAGAAGCGACTATTACAGCTATATGTTAGATGACTATTACGTATTGGTTTCAGAGTTCCCATTCTCAGGTAGCTTAAACACCATCTTAAATGATCCTAATGTATGGTCTTCTTATCACTCTACCGAAGCAGGACGACCAAGTACCATAAATGTTGGAGAAACAGGACGTTATATTTGCATTATGTTAGCAGGTTGTAACCACTTGAGTATTGCAGAAGTAGAAGTATTTGGCTGCTGTACTGGTACAGGTGGTGGCAGTAAAACTGCTAGTGCGTTAGGTAATATTTTGGCAGGTGAAGTTGAAATGGATAAAGTAGTAGAAGGTGGTGCATTGGCCATTAACAAAGTATATCCAACTCCTGCTATTGATTTTGCTAATATTGAATTCACAGTTCAAGACGCAGCAACTACACAAGTAAATGTTTATAACATTGCTGGTCAAAAAGTGATAGCACAAACTACAGAGACACAAGCTGGCCAAAATAACCTTAAAGTAGATGTTACAGGCTTACCATCTGGTACTTATTTATTAGAAGTATTAAATGGAGAACATAGAAGTGTAGAAAAAATAGTTGTAGATAACTAATCGTTCTAATATAGGTACCCTAATATTTAGGGCTACATTAACACTGCAATTAACAGGGCAGAAACTTAGGTTTCTGCCCTTTTTTATGGCCTATAACATTACATAGAGGCGAGATTTTAGCTCTACATTGAGGTGTTTTGTCATTATAGAGTCTAAAAGAGATGTATGTTTTTTTTTTTCAAATAAGGGTCTATATGAGATTTTTTTCCAATAATGGGAAAATAATTAAGAAAGCTTTTGGCCAACAAAGTAGGTGCCATTTAAAGGTATAGAAAATAATTTTAAACTATAACATACTGATGTGAATAAGGTGAATGGTGATATTGTAAAATATTTTTTTTTATTTTTTTATAATAGTAGATTTAGGATTTTTAATTGATTGTTTATTTATGTTTTTTTTATTGTTTTTTATATATTTGATTGTATTTGTATTATGATTTTGTGATTTGTTTATTTTTTAAAATAAAATTCAATATTGATAGCCCTGCAAAAGAAAGAAATTTTTTTAAGGAATACTAGGTTTATGACATTTTTTTTACAAAAAAAAACTTTTTAGCAACTACTTGGATAAATAACCAATATTAGGCTATGTATTTTTTTAGAATGAATATTTTGATTAGTAAATTAATTATTTTTTATTAGCATTACTGCTTATTTTTATTAGACAATCTTGATTTTAGGAAAAAAATATATATTAGCTAGGCAAGCTTATCAACGGCTTTCACCAAATTAAAACTATTTTTTATTTCTACCGTACATACCCATAGTTTCAATCATTTACTGATAAAATGGCATTTATATAATGTTTTATCAATAATATAGCCTAGTTATTTTCACACTCACTCATTTTAAAGCGCCTTTCTTTTTAGATAATCAATCTAGTTATCACATTTATTTTTTCCTTAAATTAAAATCAGTCCACTTTTATGAGAAAGGTGTATATCCTCCTTTTGTTAATGCATTTTGCATTGCCAGAGGCCATAGCAATTTCCTGTACGGGTACAAATGATGTTGGCGGAAATGTTTTTAGAGATTATAATTTTGAAGGAACACAAGATCAAACTTTTGAAAATGGTGTTCAAGATATATTAGTTATTGCTTATGATGTTAATGGTACAATAGTAGATTCAATTCGCACCGATGCCAATGGTGATTACGCTTTAACAGTACCCAATGGAACAGAAGTGCGTATAGAATTTTCAGATATTCCAAGCTATTTACAAGCGAGTCGCTTTGCCCTCAGTAGCCAAAGCACCGTACAATTCACAACCAGCCCCGATTGTACCATCAATCTAGTCTTAAATAATCCATCTGATTGTTATCCCCCTACTGATACACTACAATTAGCAACACCTTGTTATGTAAGTGGTGATCCTTTAGACCCTAGTGGTACAGCTAAAGATGGAGATGCTTTTGCTGTATGGAGTTATGACTACAGTGGTGGTTGTTGTGATGATTATTTAGATTTATTTGGCTATCCCGAAGGACCCGCCCCCAATACAGTAGTAACTACAGATAGTGTAGGGGCTTTATGGGGTGTTGCCTATGATAGAACAGATGAGTTAATATTTTCTTCTGCTGTACTTAGAAGACATGTGGGATATGGCATGTTAGGAACTGGTGGAATTTATACTATTGATCCTTTGACCGGAGCAGTAGATAATTGGTTAGATATTAATACATTATCAGGAGTAAATACTGGCGCAGATCCTAGAACTGATTTAACACAGCCTTTAGTTGGAGGAGTTGTTCTCCCCGGGGATGCTACTGGTGATAGTTATGATTCTTTAGCTTATACATTAATTGGAGAGATTGGAATTGGAGATATTGATATTTCTACAGATGATAACACCCTTTTTGTAACCAATCTAAATGAAAAAACATTAGTAGCAGTAGATATTGATTCCAAGACACTGGATAATGTGTATGCTATTCCTGATCCAGGATGTTCTAATGGTGATTACCGCCCATGGGCTGTTAAAGTTCATGATGGGGAGGTTTATGTAGGGATTGTTTGCTCGGCAGAAACTTCTCAGGATTCACTTCATTTAAGGGCTTATGTATATAAAATGCCGGAAACAGGAGGTACCTTTACTCCAGTTTTAATAGATGGAGTTAACGGTTTTTCTCTTAATTTTGATAGAGATAATATTCGTATTGGTGTAAATGGATATTGGAGACCATGGACAGATGTTTGGCAGGAACTTTCATATCCGCAACCTATCTTGTCAGATATTGAGTTTGATGTAGATGGCTCAATGCTTTTAGGATTTGTAGATCGTTATGGCTTATCATCTGGGTTTAATAATTATGGTATTTCACCTATAGAACATGGAACCACACATTATGATGGAACTTCAGCAGGAGATATTTTAAGAGTTTGTTATAATAATAGTAATTTTTATTTGGAAGGAGGAGCTAATTGTTCTTCTAACATATTGAATAACCAAGGGCCTAATGAGGGTGAATATTATCATGGTGAGGCATATGTTGAGGGGAATATTCACTCCGAAACTTCTTTTGGTGGATTAGCTTTAGTACCTGGTACAGGAGAAGTTGTTTTAACATCCATGGATCCTTTAATAAGGCAGACCAGTGGTACTAGCTTATTAGCAAGTATCTTTTCAGGTGGTGTCATATACTTGGATAATACGACAGGAGAACAAGATACAACTAAAGCATATCAATTATATAATAGTGATAGGCTATTTGGTGATGATGATTATACTACAGAAGGTAAAGCTGTAGGCCTTGGTGACTTAGAAGCCCTAGGCCACGCCGTTCCAATTGAAATTGGTAACTATGTATGGATTGATGCAGATGCAGATGGTATCCAAGACCCAGGAGAGGCTCCAATTGAGGGGGCTGCCGTTAATATCTATGATGCTAGTGGCGTATTGATTGCCACAACCTATACAGATGCCAATGGTGAATATTATTTTAGCTCTGATGATGGACTGGAATATAACACTACTTACTACATCACTGTTGGTACGGTAACAGGTACAAATGGCGTTGGGCTTTATAATCCAACCAGCGGACTAGACATCAACGGTGTAGATTATATGTTGACGGTAGACAGCACAGGTGTAGGTACAGACCCTACATTGAATGATTCGGATGGAGAAGTAAATGATGGTTCGGTAGGGCCTGCTGTGATACATGGTTCTCCTTATACGCTTGTTACCACAGGTAGTACGGGTTATGTAGATCATTCGCTTGATTTTGGTTTCTTTGCCTGCCCCGAAATCACCACAACCGCCAATGATTCTATCTGTTCAGGTGAGTCAGTAGCTTCTTTAGCTGTGACAGCTACTGTAACTGATAGCGTTCAATTTGTTTATTTTAGCAGCGAACAAACAGATAGCACCATCATTTACAGTAGTGGCACAAGTATAGATACAGTGGCTGTTGCTACTAATACTGCCACAGTTACCAATGTCGCGCTTCCTGCCAATAATGGCACAACCGATGTTACTTACTACATTTATGCCATTGCTTACCCAACACCAGGGCCAACAGATTGCCGCCCTTATGCAGAAATTCCAGTAGTCGTTCATCCTATACCCGAATTAACGGATACAACAATAGTTCTTTGTGGTACTGCTCCTGTAAATATTGATTTAACAACTTATCAAACTGCTGTTACAACTGCAACAGACGGTACATTTACTTGGTATTCTGATGCAACAGCGGCAACGATGGTGCCTGATGCAACTGCTGCAAGTGTAAGTAATGGCGATGCTTTTTATGTCATTTACCAAGATAATACAACAACTTGCCAAGATACAGCAAGTGTAACTTTTACCATTAATCCATTACCAACTTTAACCGACCTAACGCCAGAAATTTGCGGTACTGCTCCTGTAACAGTAGATTTAACAAGCTATGAAAGCGATGTGACTGCTGCCACAGGCACATTTACTTGGTATTTGGATGATACAGCGACAACCACAGTTGCTGATGCGACCGCTACAAGTGCAAATGATGGCGATATATTTTATGTGATTTTCAATGATGGCACTTGTCAAGATACAACAAATGTGAGATTCACTATTAATCCATTGCCAATCTTGACAGACTTAACGCCAGAAATTTGTGGCACTGCTCCTGTAAACGTAGATTTAACCGCTTATCAAACAGCTATTACTACAGCTACAGGTACCTTCACTTGGTACTCTGATATGGCCGCAACAACCACAGTAGCAGATGCAACCGCTGCAAGTGTAAATGATGCTGATGCATTTTATGTAATTTTTAATGATGGCACTTGCCAAGATACAGCAAGTGTAACTTTTACCATCAATCCATTACCAGTCTTAACCGACTTAACGTCTGAGATTTGTGGCACTGCTCCTGCAACAGTAGATTTAACAACCTATGAAGGAGATGTAACAACCGCAACTGGTACATTTGCATGGTATTCTGATATGGCAGCAACAACGATGGTGCCTGACGCAACTGCTGTGAGTGTAAATGATGCGGATGCATTTTATGTAATTTTTAATGATGGCACTTGCCAAGATACGGCGAGTGTAACCTTTACCATCAATCCATTACCAGTTTTAACCGACCTAACACCTGAGATTTGCGGTACCGCTCCTGCAACAGTAGATTTAACAACTTATCAAACTGCTGTTACAACTGCAACAGACGGTACATTTACTTGGTATTCTGATGCAACAGCGGCAACGATGGTGCCTGATGCAACTGCTGCAAGTGTAAGTAATGGCGATGCTTTTTATGTCATTTACCAAGATAATACAACAACTTGCCAAGATACAGCAAGTGTAACTTTTACCATTAATCCATTACCAACTTTAATCGACCTAACGCCAGAAATTTGTGGTACTGCTCCTGTAAATATTGATTTAACAACTTATCAAACTGCTGTTACAACTGCAACAGACGGTACATTTACTTGGTATTCTGATGCAACAGCGGCAACGATGGTGCCTGACGCAACTGCTGTGAGTGTAAATGATGCGGATGCATTTTATGTAATTTTTAATGATGGCACTTGCCAAGATACGGCGAGTGTAACCTTTACCATCAATCCATTACCAGTTTTAACCGACCTAACACCTGAGATTTGCGGTACTGCCCCTGCAACAGTAGATTTAACGACTTATCAAGCAGCTATTACAACAGCTACTGGTACATTTGCATGGTACTCTGATATGGCTGCAACAACGATGGTAGCGGATGCCACTGTTGTAAGTGTAAATACTGGTGATGTTTTTTATGCAATTTTTAATGATGGCACCTGTCAGGATACGGCGAGTGTAACTTTTACCATCAATCCATTACCAACTTTAACCGACCTAACACCTGAGATTTGCGGTACCGCTCCTGCAACAGTAGATTTAACAACTTATCAAACTGCTGTTACAACTGCAACAGACGGTACATTTACTTGGTATTCTGATGCAACAGCGGCAACGATGGTGCCTGATGCAACTGCTGCAAGTGTAAGTAATGGCGATGCTTTTTATGTCATTTACCAAGATAATACAACAACTTGCCAAGATACAGCAAGTGTAACTTTTACCATTAATCCATTACCAACTTTAACCGACCTAACGCCAGAAATTTGCGGTACTGCCCCTGCAACAGTAGATTTAACCACTTATCAAGCAGCTATTACAACAGCTACTGGTACATTTACTTGGTACTCTGATATGGCTGCAACAATGATGGTGCCTGACGCAACTGCTGTGAGTGTAAATGATGCGGATGTCTTTTATGTAATTTTTAATGATGGTACTTGCCAAGATACGGCAAGTGTAACCTTTACGATTAATCCATTACCAGTCTTAACCGACCTAACACCTGAGATTTGTGGTACCGCTCCTGCGACAGTAGATTTAACAACCTATGAAGGAGATATAACAACAGATACAGGCACATTTACTTGGTATTCTGATATGGCAGCAACAGCGATGGTACCAGATGCAACTGCTGTGAGTGTGAATGATGCGGATGTCTTTTATGTGATTTTCAATGATGGTACTTGTCAAGATACGGCAAGCGTAACCTTTACGATTAATCCATTACCAGTCTTAACCGACCTAACGCCTGAGATTTGTGGTACCGCTCCTGCGACAGTAGATTTAACAACCTATGAAGGAGATATAACAACAGATACAGGCACATTTACTTGGTATTCTGATATGGCAGCAACAGCGATGGTACCAGATGCAACTGCTGTGAGTGTGAATGATGCGGATGTCTTTTATGTTATTTTTAGTGATGGAAGTTGCCAAGATACCGCGAGTGTGACCTTTACCATTAATCCACTACCAGTATTAACAGACTTAACGCCAGAAATTTGTGGTACTGCTCCAATAACGGTAGATTTAACCAGTTATGAATCAGATATTACCACAGCAACAGGCAACTTTACATGGTATTCTGATGCCACAGCAACAATGATAGTAGCTATTCCTACAATGGCGAATATTAATGATGGCGATGATTTTTACGTTATTTTCCAAGATGATGTAACAAGTTGTCAAGATACGGCGAGTGTAACCTTTACCATTGAGCCATTCCCTAGCCTATTTTTTATTACTGTTCCAATTTGTGGAGCGGGTACGGTGAATGTAGATTTAACCAGTTACGAATCTGAAATTACCACAACAACAGGTACTTTTACATGGTATTCTGATGCCACAGCAACAACACTTGTACCAGATGCGACCAATGTAAGTGCTAGTGATGCAGATGAATTTTTCGTCATCTTTAACAATGGTAACTGTGCAGATACAAGTAGTTTGACCATTAATTTAAAACCATTACCTATTTTAAATGATTTAACCCTCGCTATTTGTGGCGAAGCTCCTGTAACGGTAGATTTAACCACTTATGAAGGCGATATTACAACAGATGCAGGCACTTTTAATTGGTATTCTAATGCAGCAGCTACAACTGCTGTAGCAACGCCAAGCATGGTGAATGTCAATGATGGAGATGCCTTTTATGTGATTTTCAGTGATGGAAGTTGTCAAGATACAGCAAGCGTTACATTTACCATTAATCCACTGCCGGTTTTAACACCGCTAACACCCGAACTCTGTGGCGAAGCTCCTGTAACAGTGGACTTAACTACCTATCAAGATAGTATTACTACAGTGGCAGGTAACTTTACATGGTATGGCGATTCTAACCTTGTATCTACTGTTAGCGATCCCGCAAATGTAGCAGTGAATACAGGAGCTACTTTTTATACCATTTTTGTAGATGCAACAACAGGCTGTCAAGATACCACCAATATTAGCTTTACCGTTCATGCGCCAACACCTACTGCAACCTTATTGCCCGATACCACCATTTGCAGCACCGATCAAGGCAGTGCCGATAATGTATTCGACTTAAACGATATGATTACGGCTGGTGCAACAACAGGTACTTGGAGCGATGATGATGCATCAGGAGCATTAGTTGGCAGCATTGTAACGGCAACCGCAGCAATGGAAGGCGGTACCTATAACTTTACCTACACCATTACAGGTAATACCTCTGGTTCTGGCGATGCTTGCGATGACCAAAGTTATACCATACAGCTATCCGTTGAAAATTGCAATCCCGTTTGTCCACCCAAAAGGTGTATACCAATAACTATCACCAAACGGAATTAACGATGTTTAAGTAGTTAGACGAGATTAAACGACATTTGAACTTGACAAAAGTTATTAATAATGAAGAACTTAGCTCAAGTCTCCAGTCTCACATCTTATGTCTAACTACTTAACTTTACACTAAAAGGACTGTGTTAATAATTTAGGGCTCTTATTCATTTAAAATGGGTAGGAGCTTTTTTTTGGTATGTTTCAAATACCGAGTTTCTCCACCTAACAGTTTGTGTTTACTTTGACAGTTCGTTGATTCGTGATTAGTAGATTAGTGATTCGTTTTGAGACGTTTTTTACTGATTAATTTCTTTTTGGATGTTTTCTGTAATGAAGGCTTTAGCCGTCATAATACTATAAAAATCAAAAGCTTATATCCATTGGGAAGATTAAAAAGTGATTTATTTTAACTAATTTCTGATCGCTAATTTCTAACAGCTAAAGAGCCAAAAGGCTAAATATCTAAATAGCAATTTTAGAGATAAAATGTTAGGAAGGAAATGAAGTATACCTTTTTTGTAAGAAAATATATAGCAGCTTACTCTTTTTTAAGAAGATAATTATTTTTAACATTCGTAAGTTGGAACGAGTAATTCGTAATTCAACTAATCAGCACAAAACCCGCCCATTTACTAGGCATAGCATTACCATTTGACAACATTTGTCGTTTAGCCAGCGTCAGAGCCATGCTATAATTTTCTTTTTTCAAAATGTTTGTATAAAATGCGACCATCAATTCCGCCGATGCCTGATCGGGAATTTTAAACAAAGTATAAACAACATGATTCGCACCAGCATACAAAAAGCCGCGATTAATGGCCATCATTCCTTCGCCTTTTGCCAAACGCCCAATGCCTGTTTCACAACAGCTCAAAACCACCAAATCGGCATTTAACTGTAAATTGTAAGTATCGGCAATATACAACATACCATTCTCATTATCAGTATTTTGTATGTTTGGAGAAAATAAAATGCCCGACAATTCCGCCTGCTGTTCATTCACAATCCCATGTGCTGCAATATGTATGTATTGATATTCTGCCGACAATTGCCTAAAGTTTTCCTCCGAAGCTTCAGCATGTAGCACCATTTTAATATCCGTAAAATATGGTTGCTCTTTTAATAAATGAGCGATTTTTTTAATTTCTTCCTCAGAATGTTTGAGAACCAAACAATTTTTTCCCCTAACTACTTCCGCATGACTATTTTGTGTTGTATAAGGCACTGTTGATGTTGCATTTTCTTGGCTTAAATGTTGATAAACAGGAGCAAAGCCAATAAAATTATTAGTAAAAGTGTGTTTTTTACTATTTTTTATTTTTTGACAATGTAATAGTAGTGTTGCCGAATAATGATAACTGATGTTATAGCGATGTAATAAATAAGGTAATTCAGTATATTGACTTGTTCTTTTTGCTTTTTGATACAGTAAAGCTTCAAAAGGAATACTGCTTAAAATGCCATGTGGAATAATGATTAAAGCACTATGTTGAGAAGATATAATTTTTTTTGAAGACTGTAAAATAGGTTCTAATAACAGTTGATACAATTCATAAGCAAGCTCAATATAACTTTTTCGCTCTGTTAAAGCATTTTCCAAACAATAAGTAAAATCCTCTATCAATTCATCAAAATCATTGGGCTTTTTAGTTTTAACTATTTGATAATCAGTTGAATTAATAGCGATAGTGTAAATGTTTTCTATACCCACAAAATACTCAATTAAACAGGTTTCTGAATGAATAGTATTCTTGTCTTTTGATAACTGTTGGCAAAAATCTTGAACTGCTTTTATGCTTGCCGTTTTTTGATTATATTTTAATTGATAGTAAGCAGGATAATCTTTTTCAAATTGTGTAATTAGCTGTTGATAGCTTTGTAAAGTATCAAAATGTTGACTTTGTAAGTCATAAAGCCTTTGCTGTTGTTCGTTAGTAATTTTGGTTTTTAATTCTAGTTTTTGAATATTTTTATCTAAAAAAGTCAATTTTTGACGTAAATGCTGCTCTTTTTCTAATAAAAAAGAGGGGATATTGGCGACAGTTCGCGCCTCTTTTTGTTTGAAATTGGAGAGCAATACAAGGCTTTTACTTTTCTCAAAAAAGGAAAAAATGCCTGTTGATTTTTTAGGCTGTAGTTCTTGTAAAATGAGAGCCGTTAGAATGGCTTTTTCATAGATAACGACAATATTTTGCGCCAAAATTAATTGAGAATCACTCGCCTTATAGCTTTGTCGAAGCTCATCCACAAACTGTATCAAACATTCGTAATGCTGATAGGCTGCTATAATATCTGCTTCTTGCAGACTTTGTTGATAACAATAATATAGACAACTTGCCTTGCCATTTAAAGCATATAATAATTGTTCTACATATTTGTGTTTGGTTAAATTTGGATAATTATAGATGTTTTTAGTATTAAAGTTAGGTATGCATTTTTGTAAAACTTCATGAAAATAAGGAATTGCCTGTTGATATTGTTGTTTTTCTCTGTATACATGTCCTATTTTATTGAGTGAATTTAGTGTATTTATAATAGCATCATTTATTCTTTGTCGATTGATAGTCAATGCTTTTTCTAAATAATCTAAGGCTTTATCATATTGTTTTAATACAGTATAACAGGAGCCAAAATTGTCATATATTTGAGCAACAGATGGATGTTCTGCCGAAAGTAACTGTAAGCGAATGGCTAAGGTTTTTTGGTAATAAGTTAAGCTTTGTTGTAGCTCACCTTTCAATTGTAAACTTTTGCCGATATTGTTGTATAATTTGGCAATAGCAAGGTGATTTTCCCCAAACTGTTGCCGATAAATTTGGACTGCTTCTTGGTAATAGTCCATCGCTTGTTGATATTTACCGCTATAGTGTAAGCAATAAGCTAAATTGTTGTATACATTGGCAATGTATTGTTGATGCTCTTTTTTACTGCTTGATAACCATGTATTTAGAGCTTTTTTGTAGAAAAGAGATGCAGTGCTATAATCACCCTTTGAACTGTAACAATTGCCCAAATTATTATAGCAAATAGCGGTATTATCATGTTGGGAACCAAGTGTTTGCAAGTAAATAGACAAAGCTTTTTGTTGGTAAGTAAGTGTTTGCTCATAATCCCCTTTTTGATGATAACAATGCCCTAAATTGCCATAAATTTCTGCAATTTCAGCCTTTTTTTCCGTTTCAAACAATTGTAAAGAGAGTTGCAAAGCTTTTTGATAATAAGCAATGGCTTCATCTATTTGCCTAAGACATTCATAAGTGTCAGCAAGTAAATTATAAGTAGTAATTAAAAAACTATTTTTAAAAAACAATTTGTTATTAAAAAATGAAAGGCATTTTTCTAAACACTCTAAAGCCAAAGTATATTGTGATAAATGCAAGTGATTTCGAGCTATTTTATGGCAACAATCCACATACTGTTCCCACTGTTCATCGTTTTGAAACAGCAAAACTGCTCGCATCAACAAGTCAATGGCCTGTTGATACTGAGCAGTTTGTGCACATTCTTCTGCTGAGGTAACTAATGAATATATTGCTTTGTTTTTTTTCATCTATTTACCAGAAAGTTTAAACTGATAAAATTCCTTATTCAATAGACTTGTTCCAGAATAAGAAAAAAGGCATTTAAGTAATTTTTATAAAAAAT
>JAHDHV010000556.1 GCA_020631155.1 Bacteroidota bacterium
GACTTTTAGACTTTTAGACTTTTAGACTTTTAGACTTTTAGACTTTTAGACTTTTAGACTTTTAGACTTTTAGAAATTAGTTAAAATAAATCACTTTTTAATTTCCCTAATGGATATAAGTTTTTGATTTTCATAGCATTATAATGACTAAAGCCTTCGTTACAGAAAACATCCAAAAAGAAATCAATCAGTAAAAAACGTCCAAAAACGAATCACTAATCTACTAATCACAAATCCACGAACTGTAAAAGTAAGCACAAACTGTTTGGTAAAAAAACACGCTATTTGAAACATACCTCAGTTAATTATCATGTCTTATGTCTCCTATATTACATTAGTGTGTGTTTAATCAACCTTGTTTACACTGAAAGCGTTCCTTAGTTCATTAAAAATGTGAATAAATTTTGGGGAGATGGGAGATTTAAGGTTTTTGTAACCACAGGCTACGAATTTGGTTCGGTACGAGCTAAAAGTTCGCCCCTGTATTCTAAGACATTCACTAAGCAATGGATAAATAATAAAAAGCCCTCAATGTGGATACATCAAGGGCTTTCGAGCTTGTCTGAATATGGAATAAACTATATTCAGTGAAAAAACATATTACTAATTACCTACTTTTAAATGCTACTTATTGATTATTAATTCTTTGACTAGGGTATTTCTTGCGAATGGCACTTGAATGAAGTAGATGCCTTCGCTAAACTGTGCTGTGTCAATTGTTGTTTCTACGCTCTGCTCACTCGCGGCTACTGCTACTACTTTTTGCATTACTAATTGACCTATCGTATTGTATACATTTACAACTACATCACCTTTATGTCCAATTGGTAAACTTACTCGTACTTTTGAAAAGTTTGAGGCAGGGTTTGGATAAGCTACTAAAGAGCCTTCAGGTGTTGGAATATCTACTTTGAAAGTTTTAGTAATGTCGCATTTGAGTTTAGTATGACGTATAAGCATAGTATATTCTCCTTCCTCTATAATTTCAATTGCGTTTGAAGTTACTGTTTCATACTCTGTCATCAATGCTGGAATAAGGTACTCATATTCGCCTGCATATCCATCTATATTTAGATTTATGAGTGCGCTATTGCGCTTAAATGTTTGAACAATATCTACTTCAACGTCTTCACATGATTGAATCAAACGACAGTTCTTGCTGATGGCAAAGTCTTTTGTTTTCTTACAATATCCTTCCTCCATTCCACTATGTTGTATTTCAATAATGTAATTGCTGTCTGTTTCTAAGTATATATCTTCTAATGGTTTAAAATCAAAGAACGCACCTTCGGTAAGTGAATAAGTATAGGTAAGGTTTGGAGTACCTTCAGCCATTTCTACTCGCACACCTCTAGTATCACTCATACATTCGTTATCTAGGGTTGTTAATTGGAAGTCTAGTTGTTCGGGACAAGCTACTGTGACTACAATAGAAGCGGTATCAATTTCTCCATTCTTCTCAATGGTATATTTAAATTCAGAGATACCAGCGAAAGAGCTATGTGGTTTAGAATTAGGAAAGAAAACAAAACCATTGTCTGTTTCATTCATTTCACATCTACCACCAATATCGCCTTCTACTAACATTCCTAATTTTACATTACCTGCAACCCCTAAATCATTTGCTAATACATCCAGATCAACAGGTGTTTGGAATCGTGTACTCACACTGTCAGGTCTTGCTTTAAATGTATTTGCTCCGCCACAGTCTACATCAATAATTCCTTTTATTTCCCACTCAATATCTAGTATAACATTTTTAATGATCAAATCATATTCGTCCCCTACATATAGCGTGTCGGGTTCATCGTCTAAATCTACACCTGTAATAACAAAATCACTTGAGGATAAGTCGTATTCTGTAGAGTAAACATCTACAATTCCGTCCGTATCATTAGGGTTGTTTGGTCCATAGATAACTGCGATGCCATTGCCTATACAAGTAGGTGTGATTGTAATGTGTGCTGGGTTAATGTTGGTATTGTCTATAGTGGTAAATCCAAAATCATAAGTGTGATCATTATTTCCTGCATTAGCTGTTGTGACAGCTATAGAAGGCAGTTCGGGGATCATCTCATTCATTTCTGCATCTGAATCTATGGTTTCCTTGGTCACATTGCTAACAGTTGCCCAACCATAGTTTTCATTACCTACTAGCAAGCCTGTTGTTCCATACTGTGTGTTATCAACAGCGATAAAGTAATTGCTATTTGGCTGGACACCATTGTTACTGTCAAAATAGTATTCACCTTTAGCATTAGTGGTTGTACTAGCTAGTGCTGTTCCATTTGCATTATATAAAACAAGCATAACATTTGCAATACCTGCTTCGCCAGCATCTTGTACGCCATCGCCATCTGTATCTGCCCAAACGCGATTTCCAATTTGGATAATTGCAGTATCGCAATTTTCAACAATAGTTGGGTCAGGGCAGTAATCCAATAGATTGTGTAATCCTAAGCTTGCCGTACAGCTGCTACCGTCTAAGAATTGTACGCTGGTGTGAGAATCATTACCAACAGGGCTAATGCTTAGATCACTTGGCAAATCGGTAAATTCTACTCTTACAATGGTAGTTTCTTCTAAGGTAAGGGTATAGTTGCCTTCGCTGTCCGTTGTGGTACTAGCTACAGAATTACCTTCACTGTCATAGGCTGTTACTGTTATTGCTTCAATACCTGTTTCGCTTTCGTCTACAGTTCCATTGGCGATAGCTGCATCGGCAAATACTTTACCTGTAATTTCACTACAACCACAATTGACTGGTACTGGTCCGCAAATCGTCACTTCTTCAAAACCACTGCCTGCTTTAAAGTAGGTAGTTATGGAGTCCAATTCGTAGTTGCCTGATACAGTGATGTAATAGCCTCTGGTTTCTCCATCGTCAAAACCTTCATCAAATTTCACTGCTTGTTCATTATCAGTTGCTTTCTTGTCGCCAAAGGTAAGTTGCCCACCATCAGGATTTAATTCTCCTGTTTCTAGGTCATAAGTTCCCCCTTCAACAAATTCCATGCAGTTGCCAAACAATAAGTCTAAGGTTAAATGACTGATAGATGGTGGTCCTACAGAATTTACTTCATAGTAATAAGTAGTTGTACCATTGTCATTATTTTCTACTACATTATCTAAGGTAATGCTATGACCATTTTCGTCTGTTGTGACTGTACAAGGCTCGGCAGGTGGTTCGCAGTCCAAATTAATGGTGGCTAGGAATGATTCCGTATTGCCTGCGCTATCTTCAGCAGTAACATTAATTTGTTGACCATTGGAAAGTACAGTATCTCCTGTTTCATAGTTGGTAACATAAGGAGGTACACCGCCTGTTACTGTAATGACTACTGTTACTTCGCCTGTATTGTTACCATTTTCATCTAATACACAATCGCCTAATTGTACAGTTAAATCAAGTGGTTCAATACAGTCTATAACTGTTGTGCCTGCACATTCTGCTAAACATGCATTTGCATATTCATTGCCATCGGCACCG